>JAZRFY010000018.1:0-53684 GCA_045643885.1 Eubacteriales bacterium
GTAAGCTTCGCCGCAAAGCTCGCAAACTGCCTTTTCTGTGCATGTAGCTTCGCCGCCTGTGTGCTGGCATTCTGTCTGCTCACAACCTGCAAATACTGCAAGAACGAGAACGAGTGCCATAGCAATCAAAAGAATTTTGATAGTGTTTTTCATCATTAACTCCTTTCGAAAAACAAAAAATGTTAATAAATACAGGATGGATACATCTCCCCCCATTCTATTTATTACAATATAATTATACATAATAAAAAAACAAGTGTCAAGTTTATTTGATATATTTTTATTTTTTTATACATTTTTGGATATTTTATACAATTTTTAACCATAGAATTGACATTTTATTCAAAAAATAAATAAATTCTAAAACAAACAGACAGCCCAATAACGCCAAAAACTATCATTGCTAATATAAATTTAAAAAGCCCTCAAAACGAGGGCTTTTTTGATTCATTTTTTTATTATCTGAGCATCTCGTGAAATGCACGATAAAGTCTATAGCTCATCTTTGAAATTCTTTCGGCATCCACCTTTAGAATTTGACGGTCATATGTCAAAAGTCCGTTGGTTTCGTCCTCAACGTCACTGACCTGAGTATATACCAAAGCGCAAAGGCCTTCCCTCTCAATATGGGGGATGACCTGCTTGTCATAAAGGTCAACAAACGCGTTTTCAAACTCCTTAATGCTCTTAAAATCCTTATAGCTATAGGTACTGTCAAGGTTGAAGGAATGCTCCATCTCCTTCCAACAATAGCCACCGAATTCAGAAAGAACAAGGGGACGGCCAGTTCTGTTCTTGAGCTTGAGCTTTCTCATATAGATATGCTCACTGTGAACGTCACTGTCCTCTTCCCAGAACCAACCCGACGTCGCATCATAAACTCTTGTGGGATCATATGCCTTAAGCTCGTTATAGTTTCTATCGGCTTCGTACTGTCCCCAACCCTCGTTGAATATCGTGTAATAAATTACTGAGGGATGATTATAGAGAAGATCGATGGTCGCTCTTGCTTCCCTTTCAAACATTTCTGCTCTTTCGCAAGTCGCCTTGTGAGTTATACCACTCTTTATTCCAACGTTTGGCAAAATAGTGTCTACGTAATAGTGATACGTGCCACTGTTGACCATATCCTGGAATACGAGCATGCCGTATTTATCGCAGTAATAGTAGAAATGCTCAGGCTCTATCTTGATATGCTTTCTGAGCATATTAAAGCCAAGCTCCTTCATGGTGAGAATGTCAAATCTGTATCCCTCGGGAGTGGCAGGAAGATAGATTCCGTCACTGTAATAGCCCTGGTCCAGAAGTCCATGACAAAGGATGGGCTTGCCGTTAAGGCAAATATATGATTTTCCTCTCTTTTCCTCAATAGTAACCGTTCTGCAAGCAAAATAGGATTCTATCTTGTCTTCACCACAAATAAGTGTGAATTCGTAAAGATAAGGAACGTCGGGCGTCCAATGGATGGGATCGTCAAGGCTAAGATAATAGCTGTCACCCTCAAAGGAGTATTCGTTTCCGTCAAGAATGATGGTCTTCTTCTCTTCGCCACCCTCTATCTCAAATCGTGCTCCGTTAAGATCGGGGGTGATTTTTATATTTTTAACGTAATTTTCAGGCACACTCTCACACCAAACAGTCTGCCAGATACCGCTTATGGGCGTGTACCACATTCCACCGCGGTCCTTTCTTTGCTTTCCGTATGAAAGCTCGGTGTTAAGCTCATCGATAACCTCAACGGTCAAAAGATTTTTTCCTTCATTTATATAATCGGTAATGTCAAAGCTGAAAGGAAGATATCCACCCGTGTGATCTCCAACAAGTGTCTTGTTCACGTAGATATGGCAGATCTGATCCACAGCACCGAAGTGAAGAATAACTCTTCCCTTGTTGAAATCGGGTGCAAATTCAATCTCCTTGTTATAAACGTAAAGCTCGCCTGCTTCCTTTTCTCTATTGATACCCGAAAGTCTTGTTTCGGGAGCAAAAGGAACGTTTATCTTTCCAAGCTTTGTAATCTTACCAAGCTTTCTTGATGAGAAATCCCACTTGCCATTCAAGCAAAGATATGAATCTCTTTTAAAGCTTGGACGGGGATATTCGTTCCAGCTGGATTCAGTATCGCTTTCAAAGGGAGTTACGAGATTTTTATTCAAATTGAACACCTTGTTCTTTTTAGCCATATTACACCTCTGATTTCTTCTTTTCTGCAGTATATTTTCTAACGCAGATAAGCACTATGCCCATTACGAATGCTGCAACGAGTGCGCCAAGGAAAATATAGTGGTTGGGGAGGAAGGATTCAGTACCGTCACTGTTTGCAACCTTTTCCGCATCGCGCAAAATCCATTCACCGATCTTAGGACCTATAACACCGGGAACAAGAACCTGTGAGAAGATTCTTACTCCCTGGAACATTCCCGCCTTACCGGAAGGAGTGAGATCTCTTATCTTCGCTCCGAAAACTGCCATGCCGGAAAGGTATCCACTCATCATAAGAAGTGAGCCTGTAAATACCAAAATGTCAAGCAACGTTCTGTTTATACCAAGCTCCTTGTTGAAAATGAAGAGCATGATATATCCCAAGCAAAGCCACAAGAATGAGAACAAATATGAACGGTTAAAGCCCTTTTTATCATATACCTTGCCCCAAAGTGCAGTAACCACGGATGCGATAACTATCGCAGGAGCCATAATGATAACGTAATAATCCATAAGGAGTGTCTTCTCATAGTAAATAATGAGATAGGGCATAAATATCTGAATGGAAATGTTGAAAATGATAAAGCACGCAAGTGAAATATAGAGTGCAGGATTTTCTTTTACCGTTGAAGGCAAAAATCCGTGCACGATATTTCTAAAATATCCTGTCTTGCTGGGCTTGATATCGGGATCCTTGATGATAAAGAATCCACCTATACCGATAGCCAAAACTGCCACACCGACAACTGTGAAGAACGTGGGCCAGTACGCAGGGTTGTTCTCCTGGTCAAGAAGCATGGAGCCGCCGAACACAACGAGTATTGCAATAAGGGGCATCATCGCGTTGATACCCTCTGCACTTCCTCGGTTAGAGTCGTCAGTAGAGTCTGTAAGCCAGGCATTGAAGGCAGCATCGTTTGAGGATGAGCCAAAGAATGTCATAACGCAGTCAAGAATGATAACAAGTGAGATTCCCACAGTTGATGCAACCGCGGTTGCGGGAACGATGGGAGCAATAACGTCCTCTCTGATAAAGGCAAATCCAAGAATGGAGATACCCCAAAGGATATAACCTCCACACATAAAGAGCTTTCTCTTTCCCACTCTGTCAGAAAGAGCACCGATAAACACAGTAGTCAACGTTGCAGAAATTGCGCTTGCAGACACCATCATAGAAATGTGCTCGGGATTTGCATTGAACATTTCATAAATGAATACGTTAAGGAACATATTCTCAATTACCCAGGCAATTTGTCCAACAAGACTGAAAAGCGTGAGCGCAAGCCAGAATTTAGAGCTTAATTTGGTTTTCATAACAACCTCCAATGATTAATATATCTACATATTACCATATAAATACTGCATTGTCAACTTGAAAAAATTTGAAAAAACTATCACTTTCCGTTGACAAACACTTCCGTTTGTGATATAGTAAAAAACGGATTAAAAATATCCTTATAAATGCATAAAGGAGAATAAAAATGTCTACAAAAATCACCAAGAAAATTGCTCTTTTACTCATCTGCATCATGACTGTGTTCACAGTTTGCAGCTGCACGTCAGGCGTAAACCTTATGCAGGAGGTTGCAAACGTTACAAACTTTGCAGCTAACGTTGCCGATATCGCTCTTTCCATTTCCAACGCGGAAATGACTGAGGAACAGAGACTCGAGCAGATCAACTCTCTCTTCCACGAGGATTCAGAGCTCACAATTGAGTCTATCTATGAGGAATTGAAGGAAGACGAAAGATTTGAAAGCATACTCCCCATTTCAAGCTACCAGATCGGTAACATACCCGATCCCCAGGATATCATCGCATCCTTTACTTACGATGAAGAGCTTGGTGGCAATACTTACTCAACCACCGTCGAGGTCACTATCAACGGTCAGCCCTTCTCTGTCGAGGTTAAGCTTCTTAGCAACGAAAACGGAATGGGTATCGTAGGCTTCGATATCAAATAATCAAAAAAGAACCGAGCTTCCTCGGTTCTTTTTTGATATAAAAACGCCTCCGAAAAGCTCGGAGGCATTTTTTTATCTCTTTCCGTATTTAACAAGAACATTATTGATTCTGTCAACAGGATCAAGAAGATGGCTTATAGTATCGTCATGGTTGAGTGTATCGATAAGGAATGCAACGTATTTGCACATATTTACCTCACCCCACCAGGGCTTATCATGAAGCTCGGGCTTGTGGTATACAAGGTTTGTTGTAAAGATTTTATCGATAAGACCTTCTTCATATGCCTTGTCGAATTTTTCAAATCCACTTGTGAAGAGACCGAAGGTTGCGAAGTTATAGATCCTTCTTGCGCCCTTTTCCTTAAGCTGCTTAGCAACGTCGAGCAAGGATTCACCTGAAGCAATCATGTCGTCAACGATGATAACGTCCTTTCCGTGAAGGTCAGAGCCGAGATATTCGTGAGCCTCAATGGGATTTCTTCCGTTAACGATGATGGAATAGTTACGGCGCTTATAGAACATACCAATATCAATGCCAAGCACGGATGAATAATACATACATCTCTGCATAGCACCCTCGTCGGGGGAAATCATAACGAGGTGATCCTTGTCCACCACGATATCGGGAACGGTCTTAACAAGAGCCTTTATCATCTGATAAGTGGGCTGAACGTTGTCAAAGCCTGAAAGCGGAACTGCGTTGTTGATTCTGGGATCGTGCGCGTCGAAGGTAAGGAAATTGGAAACTCCCATTCCCATAAGCTCCTGAAGCATAAGAGCACAGTCAAGGGACTCGCGTGAGCTTCTCTTGTGCTGACGGCCCTCATAGAGCATGAGCATGATAACGGTAATTCTTCTTGCCTTGCCTGCAATAGCGGCAATCGTACGCTTAAGATCGCAATAGTGATCGTCGGGACTCATGGGCACCTTCATACCGTACATATCGTATGTAATGCTGTAGTTAAAGCAGTCGGTAACGATATAAACGTCATCACCGCGAAGTGTCTGATGAAGAACGCACTTAGCCTCACCGGTGCCAAAGCGAGGGCACTCGTGATCAACAAGGAATGTATCCTCGGGCTGTATTTCTCTCCACTCCTTAAGGTATTCATCGACCTGAGAAACGAATTCCTCACAGCCCTTCATACCAATTACTTTGAGTTCGCCATAAAGTTCTTTTTTCATAATTGTTATCCCCCAAAAATATCAAATTATGATTTATTATAACATAAACCAAGACGATTTGACAATATGTTTTTTGATGATTTTTTCAGTTGTTTCAAGGTTTTTTGTGACATTTAGCACAATTTTATTAAAAAATGTTTTTTGTGTAATAAAGCTATTACTTTAATTCAACAACGGTCACACCACCGTCACCCTCTCCGTACTGTCCGATACGGAAGGATTTTATACGCGTGTCGCGACGAAGTCTCTCCCAAAGTGCCTTTTTAAGAGCACCCGTACCCTTGCCGTGGATAAGTCTGACAGTATGGAATCCGGTGAGCATCGCATCGTCAAGATACTTGTCCACCTTGAGCCATGCCTCCTCACCCATCATACCGCGAAGGTCAATCTCATCCTTGCAATCGCGACTGACAGTTGCCTTAAAATCACTCGTTTTAAGCTTTTTGCCCGTCTTGTCAGTAAAGGAAGGCACGTTTTCAATAAGCTTAAGATTCTTAACGTTCGTCTTGGTCTTGATGATACCGGCTTGAACGGTGAGATTGCCGTTCTTATCGGGAAGATCCACAACAAATCCGTTCTTATCTATATTAACGAGGTAAACCTCGTCACCCACCTTGAGGGCGCGTGGAAGAACGTATTCCTTATCCACCTTTTCCTCAACGGGATTGAATTTATTCTCGTTTTCACGAAGGTATGCACGCATCTCTCTTCGAGCGCGATCCACCTCGTCACCAAGTCTTTCACTGTCTCTTTGCTTGCGAAGCTTGTCCATCTCGGCAAGGATGTAATCACTTGACGCCTTGGCGCTCTGCACCATTGCAACTGCCTTTTCGCGCGCCTTTTCAAGTGCTTTTTCAGCCTCGGCATTTTTGCGATTGATTATCTTTTCACTATCCGCCTTAAAACGCTCGTATTCTATACGAAGCTGTTCTGCCTTGGCCCTTTCCTTCTCCATCTGGATTCGACTTTCCTCAAGCTTTTCAATGACAGTTTCAAAGTTTCTGTCATCAGAACCAATAAATCCCTTTGCTCTGTCAACAATTCTCTGGTCAAGGCCGAGCTTTGACGAAATAGCAAACGCGTTTGATTTACCGGGAGTGCCGATTATAAGCTTATAGGTAGGCTTCAAGGTTGCCACGTCAAACTCACACGATGCGTTGCAAACGCCCGCAGTCTGAAGAGCATATGCCTTAAGCTCGGCATAGTGAGTGGTAGCCATACACATAGCGCCCTTCTCTCTTACCGCCTCGATTATAGAGTGAGCAAGAGCTGCACCCTCAACGGGATCGGTTCCCGCACAAAGCTCATCAAAGAGAACAAGGCTCTCACCCGTAATATCCCCAAGCATCTTAACTATGCTCACCATATGTGAGCTGAAGGTTGAAAGGCTTTGCTCAATGCTCTGCTGGTCACCGATATCGGCAAAAATATTATCGAAAATGCAAAGCTCACTTCCCGCATCGCAAGGAATGTGCAAGCCTGCCTGAGCCATAAGTGCAAAAAGTCCAAGAGTCTTGAGGGTTACAGTCTTACCACCCGTGTTAGGACCTGTAATAATAAGGGTATCGTGTCCGTCGTCGATTCTCAAATCAACGGGTACTACCTTGTCCCTGTCAATCAAGGGATGGCGCGCCTTTACAAGCTTAACTGTTCTTCCCCTTGAAATTTTCGGAGAAGTCGCATCCATTCTCTCACTAAGAGTTGCACAAGCAAAATAGAACGCGATTTCGGATATATTTCTATAGTCGAGCCATATCGCTCTGCTCGCATCACTGACAAGGCTTGAAATCTCGGCAAGGATGCGCTCGATTTCGTGCTCCTCGCGGCTTTGAAGCATGCGAAGCTCGTTGTTTGCTTCAACGACTGAAGACGGCTCGATAAACATCGTAGCACCCGAAGCCGACGTATCGTGAAGCAAGCCCTTAATCTCGTTTTTGCATTCTGCCTTAACGGGAACAACGTATCTTCCGTTTCTCATCGTAACGATGTTTTCCTGAAGATACTTTGAATGTGAGCCAACGCTCACGTACTGTTGAAGTATGTCCTTTATCCTGTTGTTTTCGTGTCTGATTTTTCTTCTTATCTCTGCAAGAGCAGGACTTGCCTCGTCAGCCATCATTTCATCCGAAATAATGGAACGGAAGATGCGTTCCTCAAGCTTGCGATCGGGAATGAGTCTTTCAAATATCTCGTCAAGAGAGGTATCGAAAAGCTTGTTGCCGTTGAGATAATCAATAAGTATTCTTGAGGACTTCAAAACGTTTCCAACGTCCAAAAGCTCTCTCATAGAAAGCACTGCACCCTTGTCTGCTCTTTCGCAGGAGGCAGATACGTCCCTTATATTAATAAACGTGGGCATTCCCTTTGCATTTGCAAGTCTTGTGGCATCGGTTGTTCTCGTCTGCCTTCTTACAATGACCGTAGGATCACTTGACGGCAAAAGCTGTAAAGCCATAGCCGAAGCACCCTCAGTCATAGCGCACTCTGCAAGAAGCGCCCTGATTTTATCAAATTCAAGTGTTGTAAATAAATTTTCCGAATATTTCATAATTTCCTTTTTTACTGAAGTATCGAATAATAAAGATCAAGTGATTCAAAGCCGTGGCCGAGATGATGAAGAAGATATCCCTCGCACGCCCTTGAAAACATTTTCAAATCCTCTCCCTCACTTAATGAAAAGGAGAGCATTTTTTCGGTCGGTGAATGGAGTGCATATCTTATCGCCGTCAACGACGCAGGATTAAGTGGCAAAAGCACGTTGTTTTCCCTTATATCGTCATAGGTAAGAGAAAGATTTTTCTTGTGTATCTCCCCTCTTTTCCTCAAGCACTCCGAGCAAATTATCGCGCCGTTCATAACGTCAAAATATGTACTTTCTGTTGCATTCTCTTCACAGGTCGAGCAATAATCAACACTCGGTCTGTATCCGGACATAGCTGACGATCTTATTTCAAAAACTGCCTTTATCTGCAAAAGAGGACGCATCTCACTCATTATCGCATAGAGAGTGTTGAGCGTAAGACGAAGCATATCACTGCAGTCAACCCTTTCACCCGAAAGCTCGTTTGTAACGTCGCATACGTAGGTTGCAAGAAAAAGTCTGTCTATCGAATTTCTAAGATCGTAAAAGGACTGATTTATCGAGCCACCCTTGATCCACGCAATGCCAGTTCCCTTTTGATTCAACTCAAAATTTGCATAAACAAAGGGCTCGGTGAGATTTTTTATCTTGCTTTTCATCGACCGTGCACCTTTTGCGATAACGGTCATCTTGCCGTCGTTTGTAAGTATCGTTATCAGCCTGTCATTCTCACCATAATTTTGTGCACGAAGAACAAGCCCGTCAACAGTACTTAACATTTTCTCACCCTCCCTTCAAGTTTATCTAAATGTAACCACTGACCTTTTGTATAAAAATGTGTTATTCCTCGTCGTGATAGCCGAAATTACCAACAGTTTTCGCGCTTTCGCGCCAATTTTCCTTAACCTTTACCCAAAGATTGAGGTAAACCTTTTTGTCAAGAAGCTTTTCAAGGTCTTCACGGGCATATGAGCCAACCATTTTAAGCTCCTTGCCACCCTTACCAACGATGATTCCCTTGTGTGATGCCTTCTCGCAAAAAATTTCTGCACGAATCGTCACCATAGTGGGCTCGTCACGGAATTCCTCAATTACAACGGCAACGCCGTGAGGAATCTCCTTATTAAGAGTTCTCAAAATCTTTTCACGAATGATTTCAGCAGCCATCTGACGAATGGGCTGGTCGGTCACGATATCGTCAGGATAGAACCACTCACTCTCGGAAAGGAACTTTTCAAGCTCGGAAAGGAGTGCGTCCACCTTTTCTCCGTTCTTTGCAGAAATCGGAACAAAGGCATCAAAATTGCATTTTGACGCGTATGCAGTGATTGTCTGCGCGATAATATCGCGGGTATAGAGGTCGACTTTATTAAGAGCAAGGATTGCAGAAGCACCACTCTTCTTAATGTATTCGATTATATTCTCCTCTACCTTGCTTATCTCCTTGCCAGCATCAACAACAAGCACAACTGCATCGGCATCGTGCATGGAATCGTTTGCCGCCTTCACCATAAAGTCGCCAAGTGAGTTCTTGGGCTGATGGATACCGGGAGTGTCAAGGAAAACGTACTGATCATCACCGATCGTATGTATACCGATGATTCTATTTCTTGTAGTCTGGGGCTTTGAGGAAACGATAGCCACCTTTTCACCCAAAATTCTATTCATAAGCGTAGATTTGCCCACATTGGGACGACCTACTATCGCAATAAATCCTGTTCTTTTCATGCTTCACCTCATTTAACTGAAAGTCCAAGTCTTTCCATGATATCGTTTTGTCTTGCTCTCATATCGGCATCATCCTCTTCTGAAAGCTCATGATCGTAGCCAAGAAGATGGAGCATTGAATGTGCTGTTAAAAACGCCACTTCTCTTTCAAAGGAATGACCAAACTCGTTTGCCTGAGCCATAGCGCGTTCAAGTGAGATAACTATGTCACCAAGATTGTGGCAAAGCTCGTCAAAGAAAGGCTCTTCACTCTCACCCTCATAGTCGAGCAAGGGGAAAGAAAGCACGTCCGTGGGCTTGTCCATACCTCTGAATTTGTTATTAATCTTGCGAATACCCTCATCGTCAACAAAGGTAACTGAAACCTCTGCATCGTTTTCCATTCCCTCATAATCAAGAGTTTCAAGAATGGTGTGACGGATGAGCATCTTCAAATTGTAGTGGATGGAATGCTTTTCCTGATCGTTTTCAAAATAAATCTTAAGCTTCATAATCTATACCTCATTTTCTTTTAAAACTTTTTTGCTCGGCTCTGCGTTTTTCAGCATTTTCCTGAGCCTTTTTCTCGAATTTATCGTATGCAAGGATTATCTTTTGTACGAGCTTGTGTCGAACAACGTCCTTATCTGTAAACTGATGAATATGAATATCCTCAATGCCATCGAGAATGTGAGTGGCAATGGCAAGTCCACTCTTTTGGCCAAATGGCAAATCCGTCTGTGTAAGGTCACCCGTAATCACTGCCTTTGAGTTAAAACCAAGACGAGTCAAAAACATCTTCATCTGCTCAGGAGTGGCATTCTGTGCCTCGTCAAGAATGATAAAGGAATCGTCAAGCGTTCTTCCTCGCATATATGCCAAGGGAGCAACCTCGATTATCTGCTTTTCAAGCTTGCTTTGATAGTTTTCAACACCCATCATATCGTAAAGCGCATCGTAAAGAGGACGAAGATAGGGATCTATCTTGCTTTGTAAATCACCCGGCAAAAAGCCAAGCTTTTCACCTGCCTCGATAGCAGGACGAGTCAAAATGATTCTTGATACTTGCTTGTCGCGAAGTGCCTTTACCGCCATAGCAACTGCAAGATAGGTCTTACCCGTACCTGCAGGACCGATACCGAAAACGATCGTATTCTTTTTTATCGCATCAACGTATTGCTTTTGACCAACGGTCTTTGCCTTTATCGGCTTACCCTTACTGGTAACGAATATACAATCGTCGCCAAAGCTTGCGTTGAGTGTTTCTCCGTTTCCGTCACTTACCATGCTTATCGCATAGCTGACACTTTGCTCACTTATCTCAGCACCGTTTTCAGCGAGAGCAACAAGATGATTGATAACACCTCTTGCAAGTGCCACAGCACCCTCGTTTCCGTCGATAACGATGGCATCCCCATCGGTCGCGCGTCTGTTAGATATGCGAACGTCAAACGCGCGCTCCACTGCCTTGATATTGTTATCAAAGCAGCCGAAAACCCGACTTGTTATTTCATTACTCTCAACGTTTAATACTACCTGACTCATTTTTACCTCAATTCAAAATAAAGTGTTATATTTCACTCCGACTAAACCCGCGCCTACTTGATCACCTCAAACTCCACCTGCCTTGCGATATCGCAAATAGCAACAATGGTACATCTGAGGACGTATTTGCCGTCAACAAACTCACCCGAAACGGTTTTTCTTAAAATTTGTGCATCGGGCAGCTCACTATCGATAAGCTCACGCAATTTTTCATAAGCAGAATCGATAGCCTCGTCTTCACTTATCTCAACCGCCTGCATCTCATACGGAAGATAGGTATCCACCGAAACGGATATGGGTAATTCTCCAAGCGAAAAAGGGTTTAATGTATATACATAGTTTATTATATCATAAGTTATAGGCAAATTTCTATAGTTTGTGAAAAAATTTATTGTTTTTCCGAAAAAAATAAGTGATTTTTTCTCTATTTTCTCCCCCGAATACACTTTTTTCTCGCAAACAAGTGGAATCTCTATCTCAAATGTATGCGAAACCCGTCCCAAGATTTTGCCCGATGCCCTTGAAAAACGAAGCGGAGCCTTCTCGGTTTTGTAAACCCCACTCACCAAAAGCTCCCCCTTTCTAACAAAATCCCCCTCCTTGACCGAGAGAAATCCCGAATAGACCTCCATTCCGATTATCTGCGCGTCAAATTTTGAAATGAGGTTTGCAGGATTGGTATTTTTATCAAGCACCTCTGTATCCAGGACCTCGCGCACCTCGACGTATGCGACAGTTCCTGAAATATCTATCGATATCCACGAAATACCGTCATCGTTTATCATTATCCTTTGCTCAACCGAATCCTTGTTTATTTTTGATATCCTTGAACCTATCTCCAATCCGTTTTCCGCAAGAGCACTGAGTATATGCTCATCTGAAAGACGCGAATTGCCGACGATATCCACTCTCCAGATCACACTTTGAGAAAGACAAAAAAGTGCGATGCCAAGAGCTGCACCAAAAGCTATCCCCCATCTTCCACGATGTAAGGACAGCCACCTTGGGAAGCCGTGGTGCGACACCACCTTAACTCTTATCTGCCACATTCTGCATGCCGTTAAAATATTCTTTTCATCAAGCATTGACACACAAACAAGCGCCTTTCGTGCCTCTTCATCGATGCTGACATTATAAGTATAGAAGCCGTATCTTAAACAAATATTTAAAAAATCCTCCAAAAAAGCGCGTGGTATCTCCAAAACACAATTTCCCATAATTTGCGCAACAAATCCAAGCTTTTTTCTTGATTGTGGGTGATTTTTCCTATTTTCTTGCTTATTTTTCATTAGTTTTGCCTCCGCCTTCCCTTCTTTCGATTTCTAAAGAATGTATGCTTCCACTCACTCGGACCATCCCCAAAAGATAGGAAGAGCAAAAGAGCTTCTCACCCGTCACTTTCAAAATATGCGCCTTTAATAGGAGTCTTATCTCCGTTTCGCTATAGTGCAAAAATCTCACCACTCTTCTTACGTCAAGCTCATAAGAGCCTCTCATTTCGAGAGCGTCCTGCTCGTCGATCAGCTCGTCAAGCTCAAGTGCCCTCTTTATTCTTTTTCCAAGCCTTTCCCTTTGCCTCATAATTCCTCACCAAGCCGTAATATATTTTATTAAAACCTATGAATGAAGGGATGATAAAATGACCTCAACAAAAAAACACGTTAAAAAGGCAAAAAAAGAAGGGGCTGCTCCCCTTACCTTCCTTGAATTTTTCTTGATATTTTCATCGGTGTGCCTGCTCATCATTTTACTCAAATACCCAACACTTGCAAGAAATTCGGTCATAGAATCGTTAAGACAATGCTCCCATCTTCTCATACCTTCACTTTTTCCAATGATGATAGCCTTCGAAATAGCTAACGAATGCGGTGCGATCTCATATCTCACAAGACCTGTAGCCAAGCCCATAAGCAAGCTTCTTAAAATAAGTCCGAATGCAGCTTCCCCTTTATTTACGGGCATTTTCGGTGGGTATAGCGTGTCAGTAAACAGTGCCCTGTCTCTTTTTTTGGAAGGGAGAATATCCAAGAACGATTGCGAAAAGATTATATCATACTCAAGTATGCCATCACTTGCTTTTTTGACGGGCTTTGTCGGTGTGGGTATCTTTAAAAACTCAACCATTGGTTGGGAATTATGGCTTGTTTGCCTTGCATCGATACCCATTGTGGCGCTTTTCGACCGAGTGACAGACCGTCTTTTTCAAAAAACACAGATTCAAAATCCAAGTGAAAAATCAATGGTTTCAGCCGTTCCAAAGCATAGAAAATCTTTATCTAAAATTATCGCAAATGCCATCTCGCATGCGGCACAGTCCATGCTCCTTATATGCGCGTCTACCGTATTCTTTTCCGTTGCAAGAGATATTCTTTCCCTCTTTTTTTCGAGCATCGATCTTCCTTTTTCATTAAAGCACCTCCTACTTGGCTCAATGGAGATCACAGGAGGAGTATCCTCGTGCCAACACCTTGTGAATTTTGAATCCAAAGCTCTTTCGAGCGCGTTCTTTATCGGTTGGTCGGGGATTTGCGTTCACCTTCAGATAATCTCTATGTGCGACGGAACAAATCTTTCATTTAAACGTTATTTCCGTTGCAAAGCCATTCAGGGATTGGTTTGCTCCGCCCTCTCCCTATTGATGATATAAAAAAGCATCGCTATATGCGATGCTTTTTTATGCTTTATTTTTCTTTTTATTATATATTTCCACACCTGCGATAGAAAGCAAGAATGCAATGCAGATATAAACAAAGAGGTTACCTATATACGAATAAAGTGTTCTTCCACTTGATGCATACACGGTATCAATGATATATCCCTCCTCGTATATCGGCATATCACTTATTATCTCACCCTTATCCGTAATTATCGAGGTAATGCCACTGTTTGCACATTCAACAGCATATTTTCCCTGCTCAACGGCACGCAAAATGTTTTGTGAATGGTGCATATAGAGTGCTCTTGAATCATAGAACCACGAATCGTTTGAGGGGATGATGAGCATCTCCGCTCCCTCTCGTGAGGCATCTATTCCGAGCTGCTCATAAATGGAGTCAAAGCACAAGAGTGTTCCAACCTTGATAGCGTCCTCATCCTCGGTCGCGTAAAACCAAGTTGATTTTTCACCCGGAGTTACGTCGGAAAATATATTGACCGCCGCAAGTGACGGGAAAACTGCATTTACAAGTGATGCAAGGGGAAGAAATTCACCAAACGGAACAGGTCTTCTCTTTGCATATGCATTTATATTGGAGCTTCCGTCAGGGTAGAATGCCGAAATGGACGTGTTTGTTTCCTCACCATTCTTACAATACGTTCCCAAAACAACGGTAACACCGTGCTTTTTTGCAAGCTCTTGCATTGCTACGCTGAGCTTTTCATACTTGCCATCGGACGATACCTTGATTTTGGCTTCTATATCGATGGGGAATGCCCCCTCGGACAAAACCACAAGCTCTGCTCCCTCAAGTGCAGCTTCTTCGACAAGATCACAACAAACTTTATATCTTTCGTTAAGCAAAGGATTTTTTGACTGCGACTCGATATTTCCTTGCAAGCTTGCAACGGTGATATCTCTCTCCTTGTCCGCTGTGGGAATAAGATAGAGCACCGATCCAAGCAAGGCATTTACCACAAATACCAAGGCAGCTGCTCCTGCAAAAAATCTTTTCTTGTCGGAAGATATGATTGCTTTGGCAAGTAAAAAGTTAAATAATACAACGATAAACGTAAGAAAATACGATCCGAAAAGTGATGCCGTTTGTATAAGTATCGGCATTTCAGTTTGTGAGATCGCAATCCTCGACCACGGGATTCCTGCCCAGGTGAACGTTTGCGTCCACTCGTTAATAACAAAGAGAGCTGCCACAACGACGGGTAATACGCAAGTATATTTTTGACACGTCTCCGTTTTTGATATCTTTGCTATCAACACAAAAACCAATGCAGAAAATACGCTTTGTAAAGCAGAAAGTCCGATCCAAGCAAGCGCGATGATGCCAATAGCCTCGGGATTTCCTATTCCTGCAAAATCCAAGGGATAAAAATAGACAAACCAATGGAATGCCACAAGGTCATATGCCATATAGAAAATAAATCCGTCAAGATATGCCTTTTTCGTTTCATATTTTTCATTGCTTGTTCTATTGTATAGTGCAAAGGCAAGTGGCAAAAGTGCTATGTAGGCAACAAGTCCCACGTCCGCAAAAATTATTGATATACCAAGCAATAATCCACTCAAAAGCATATAAAATCTTGGATTGATTTTGTTTAAAGCATCCTTCATTCTATATCTCCAATCAAATAAAATCCTTTAAAAACCACACGTCATCGCGTGAGAGCTTTACCTCTTTTCCCTTAAGGTATCCAAGTGCTCCGCTATCGTCATCAAAGTCAAAACGGAGTCTATAAGCATAAAGAGCCTGATATTTATAGCCCTTTGCTCTATCATCCTTATTGATGCCGTATTTTCCGTCACCAAGCAAGGGATGACCTATGTAGCTCATATGCGCACGAATCTGGTGCGTTCTGCCCGTAACAAGCTCTATCTCAAGAAGGCTTGTGCCGTTTCTTTCAGACACCACCTTATATTTTGTGATGATGTTCTTTGAGCCCTTGACCTGCTTGTCAAAAATCTTAACTTGATTCTTGTCACTATCCTTCAAAAGAAAGCCCGTCAAGGTATCCGCCTTCTTTGGCATCTTTCCGTGAACAACGCAATAATAAAACTTTGATATTTCATCATTTTTAATCTTCTCGTTCATCACGCGAAGTGCCTCGGCATTCTTTGCACCGATAACGATACCGCCTGTGTTTCTATCGATTCGGTTGCAAAGTGCAGGGGCAAAGCTTTGCTCGTTTTCGGGATCGTATTCACCCTTTTGGTAAAGATATGCCTTGATGTGCATAATAAGGGTGTTGTCCTTCCCTTCATCATCCTCGTGTACCAAAACACCGGGACGCTTGTTGCAAAGAATAATATTTTCATCCTCATAAACAATAGTAAGCTTTGGAGTAATATTTGCAAGAGCAGAGTTATCCTTTTCAGGTGAATCAAAAAACTCGTCCTTGATAAAGAGCTGAACGATATCACCCTCCTGCAAGACGTACTTTTGCTCTGTTCTTGCCCTGTTCACTTTTATTTTTTTAGTTCTGATGTATTTATACATCAACGACATCGGCAAGCCCTTGACAGCCTTGGTAAGAAACTTGTCAAGACGCTGACCTGCGTCGTTTTTTCTGATTTGAAATTCTTTCATTTTTGCTCCTGGAATCGGCTATCTGCACGATTCTGAATAAATTAAACAAGGAGAGGTGATAAATCCCTCTCCTTGATACAAACGATTAAAGTGTACCGAAAATTCTGTCGCCTGCGTCACCAAGACCGGGAACGATATAGTCGTGTTCGTTAAGCTTTTCATCCATAGCAGCTGTATAGATATCAACGTCGGGATGATCTGCCTGTACCTTTGCAACACCCTCGGGACAAGCAACAAGGCACATAAATCTGATGTGCTTGCAATGATACTTTTCCTTAAGCATTGTAAGAGCATCAGAAGCAGAGCCACCTGTTGCAAGCATGGGGTCAACGAGAATTACGATTCTCTCCTCGATGTCTGCAGGCATCTTGCTGTAATATTCAACAGGCTTATGAGTTTCGGGATCACGGTACATACCGATATGGCCAACCTTTGCAACGGGCATAAGGGAAAGAAGACCGTCTACCATTCCAAGACCTGCACGGAGGATGGGAACGATAGCAAGCTTTTTACCGGAGATAAGCTTCTGCACGGACTTGCAAATGGGAGTTTCAACAACAGTTTCTTCTGTGGGAAGGTCGCGAGTGAGCTCGTAGCCCATAAGCATTGCGATCTCATTGAGAAGCTGACGGAAATCCTTAGAGCCTGTGTCCTTGTCTCTCATAATAGTAAGCTTGTGTGCGATAAGGGGGTGATCCATAATGTGTAATGTACTCATAATATTGCTCCATTCCGCTGAAATTCAGCATATTTATTATTATCTTTACTATTATACTACCCTTTCTCCTATTTTTCAAGGGGATTTTTCAAAAAACATTGTCTTTTTGTAACTTTTCTATAAAAAATCTCAACGCAAAAAGTGTTGAGATTTGTAAGCGTATGCCAGGATACAGAAAATACCACTTTACATTTTCAAAAAATATGATATAATTATATCATTCCATAATTTTTGAGGTAATAATGAACGATATAAAACGTACAGTTGGCATTCTCACACTTGGATGCAAGGTCAATCAATATGAGAGCGAGGCAATCGCCGAAAGACTTGCCTTGTATGGCTTTGAAATAAAGCAAGCGACCGAGGAATGCGACGCATACATTATAAATACCTGCACGGTAACTGCCGAAAGTGACCGAAAGGCCCGTCAGTTTATCCGCCGTGCGATAAGCAGAAATCCCGAGGCTTATATCTTGGTTACGGGATGCCTGGCACAAACAAATCCCGAAAATATTGCGGCAATTGCAGGGGTGGACTACGTTTGTGGAAACACGGATAAGCTCATCATCGCAGATGCATTGAACGACCTCTTTTCAAGAGGAGAAAAGAATGCCAAAACCGAGATTTTCGTGCGCGATATCGATAGCGCAGGATTTGAAAAGATGGAGATCAAGCATTTCGATCGCACACGTGCCTACATAAAGATAGAGGACGGATGCGAAAGCAAATGCACCTATTGTATCATTCCATATGCAAGAGGTAAGATACGCTCAAAAGCTCCGGAAGAAGTCATTTGCGAGGTTAGTCACTTCGTTAAAAAAGGTTGTCGCGAGATAGTGCTTACGGGCATTGAAACTGCATCCTACGGCAAGGATCTTGACGGCTACACCTTTGCCGATCTTCTTTGCGACATCAATGCTATCGAAGGGGATTTCACGATCCGTCTTGGCTCGCTCGATCCATCCTGCCTTACTGAAAAATTCGTTGAAAGAATTAAAAATCTTGAAAAGCTCGCGCCCCATTTTCACATTTCAATGCAGTCGGGCTCTTCCAAAACCCTTCGTAATATGAAGAGAAAATACAATGCCGATATGGCTCTTGCGAATATGGAAAGACTGCGTATGGCAATGCCCTCGGTAAGATATACGACCGATATCATCGTCGGCTTCCCCGCCGAAACGGAAGAGGACTTCAACGAAACTCTCGAATTTGCCAAGAAGGCTCAGTTTTTGATGATACACGTTTTCCCATTCTCTGCACGACAGGGCACTCCTGCCGCAAAAATGGGGGATCAAGTTCCTCAAGAAATCAAAAAACGCCGTTCTGCCGAGCTTATCTCTCTTGAAAAAGAGATAAGAAATGCCGAATTCAATCGCATTTTAGCACAAAAAGATCTTCATTCCGTCCTTTTCGAAAGCTATGAAAACGGAAAGGCATACGGTCACACCCCCGATTTCCTTGAGGTTTGCGTTGAAAGTAAGCATTCCCTTCACTCGCAAGTGCTCAAGGTAAAAATGATTTCTCATAACGGAGAAACTTTTTTTGCCGAAATCGTTGACATTTAACGCGTTTTGTGTTAATATAACTTGTAAAATTTAATGGCTATGACAAGAAATAGTAGCATTTTCCCTTTTCTACAGAAAGTTGCCGTTTGATGAGAGGCGCAGAAAACAAAATGTGAATACGTCTTTGAGCTTTGCACCGAAACCCTTTGAGAGTAGGCTGCAACGGAGCGACCGTTACATCGCACAATGAGGAGCATTTCCCTTCGAAATGCTTAAAGCAAGGTGGTATCACGCTAATTCGTCCTTGGGCTATGCCCAAGGACTTTTTTAATACGTTAATAAAAATATAGGAGATAAAAATTATGACACTCTATGAAGAGCTCGTTGCGCGTGGGCTTATTGCTCAGGTTACAAACGAGGAAGAAATCAAAAATATGATCAACGAGGGCAAGGCTACCTTCTACATCGGCTTTGACCCCACAGCTGACTCACTTCACGTTGGTCACTTTATGGCTCTTTGCCTTATGAAGAGACTTCAGATGGCAGGCAATAAGCCTGTTGTTCTTATCGGTGGCGGTACTGCAATGGTAGGTGACCCCTCCGGCAGAACAGATATGCGTCAGATGATGACAAGAGAAACAATCCAGCACAACTGCGATTGCTTTAAGAAACAGATGGAACGCTTTATCGACTTTGGTGAAGGTAAGGCTATCATGGTAAACAATGCCGATTGGCTCCTTGGCCTTAACTACGTTGAGGTCCTTCGTGAGGTTGGTGCTTGCTTCTCAGTCAACAGAATGCTCTCTGCTGAATGCTATAAGCAAAGAATGGAAAAAGGTCTTTCCTTCCTTGAATTCAACTATATGATCATGCAGTCCTATGACTTCTATCATCTTTTCAAGGAATACGGCTGCAACATGCAGTTCGGTGGTGACGACCAGTGGTCCAACATGCTTGGCGGTACTGAGCTTATCAGAAGAAAGCTTGGTAAGGACGCACACGCTATGACAATCACTCTCCTTCTTAACTCCGAGGGCAAGAAGATGGGTAAAACAGCATCCGGCGCCGTTTGGCTCGATCCCAATAAGACAACTCCCTTCGATTTCTACCAGTATTGGAGAAACGTTGGCGACCAGGACGTTCTCAAGTGCATCAGAATGCTCACGTTCCTTCCTATCGAAGAGATCAATGCTATGGACTCCTGGGAAGGCGCGCAGCTTAACCAGGCTAAGGAAATCCTTGCTTTCGAGCTTACAAAGCTCGTTCACGGTGAAGAAGAGGCTACAAAGGCTCAGGCAATGGCTCGCTCACTCTTTACAGGTGCTGCAGACAATGCTCCCACAGTTGAGCTCACAGCTGACGACCTCGTTGAAGGCGCTATCGACATCCTTTCCGTTCTCGTTAAGGCAGAGCTTGTTCCCTCTCGTTCAGAGGCACGCCGCGCAGTTGAACAGGGTGGCGTAACAGTAAACGACGAAAAGGTTACAAACCTTCGTCAGTCCTACACAGCTTCCGACCTTGAAGGTGGCATCCTCGTTCGTAGAGGTAAGAAGAACTTCAAGAAGGTTGTTTTGAAGTAATTATAAAAATAAGCTCCCGATCTTCATCGGGAGCTTTTAACTATAGCAAAAAGGAACTCCGATCTGGAGTTCCTTTCATTATTTATACGTCTTAAATCATTTCAAGCATCTTTTCAACACTTGCTATCTTAACGCAAAGACAAAGCACATCCATAGCCTCCTGCAGCTCCTCGTTTGAGGGATATGTGGGGGCTATTCTTATGTTTCTGTCGCGAAGGTCGTTTCCGTATGGAAAGGTAGCACCAACCGTCGTTACAGTAACACCTGCGCCCTTAAGCAATTTATAGGTGCGTTTTGCACATCCGTCAAGTGTGTTAAGGCTGATAAAATATCCTCCGTTAGGATCACTCCACGTTGCTATATCGCATTCTCCAAGCTCTCTTGCAAGGGTATCCTTGACTATATCGAATTTTGGACGGATTATCTCTGCAAGCCTCATCATATGAGCCTTGATGTTATCTGCATTTCCGAAATATTTAACGTGTCTTATCTGGTTTATTTTATCAAAACCGATGGTCTGCGCCGCAAGGATGGGTCTTATCTGATTAAAGTTTCTCGTGCTTGTTGCGAAAATTGCCACACCTGAGCCGGGGAATGAAATCTTTGACGTTGACGCGAAATAGAAAACTCTATCTATATGTCCGCATTCAAGACAAATATCAAAGATATCAACAAGATCATCGTGTCTGTCGGGATAGAGATCATGCACGGCATACGCGTTATCCCAAAAGATTCTGAAATCCTTTGCGGCGGTCTTCATTTGTGCAAGTCTTCTTACCGTTTCGGGAGAATATGTGATTCCCTCGGGATTGGAATATTTCGGGCAGCACCAGATCCCTTTAATGCTATCATCCCTTGCAACAAGAGCTTCAACTGCATCCATATCGGGACCTTCAGGTGTCATATTTATCGTAATCATCTCAATTCCAAGAGATTGACAAATAGCAAAATGTCGGTCATATCCGGGAGAGGGACATATAAACTTTACCACAGGGAGCTTGCACCACGGCTTTTCACTGTTCAAAACACCGTAAAGCATAGCTCTTGCAACTGTATCGTACATAAGATTGAGTGACGAGTTGCCTGCAACGAAAATGTTTTCGGCAGGAATGCCCAAAAGGTCGGAGAAAAGCTTTTTTGCCTCGGGAATACCTTCAAGGATTCCATAGTTTCTATAGTCTATTCCATTTTCATTTATGCAGTCCTCACTCTTTGATATACAGTCGAGCATACCCGTCAACATATCAAGCTGCTCCTTGCCCGGTTTACCACGGGAAAGGTCAAGATTAAGTCCTTTTTCCAAGACTTTTTTATATTCACTTTTAAGCTGAAGATATAATTCCTCAAGCTGCTCGGTTTTCATTTGAGAATATTTCAAAATGAGCACCTCCTTTATGAATATGGGTTTAATTAGTTTAGGAATACAGGGGGCGATGTAAAGCCCCCTGCAAAATATCGTCTTAAATTAGAATTCAGCGTTACCTGTTGTTCTGGGGAAGGACTCAACGTCACGGATGTTGGAAACACCTGTCATATACATAATAAGTCTTTCAAATCCAAGACCAAAGCCTGCGTGACGGCATCCACCGTATTTGCGAAGCTCAAGGTACCACCAATAATCCTCGGGGTTGAGGTTGAATTTAGCCATTGCCTCAAGAAGCTTTTCCATTCTCTCTTCACGCTGAGAGCCACCGATAAGCTCACCAACACCGGGAACGAGCATATCTGCTGCAGCAACTGTCTTGCCGTCATCGTTTTGACGCATATAGAATGCTTTGATATCCTTGGGATAGTCAGTTACGAATACGGGCTTCTTGAAAATCTGCTCTGTGAGATATCTCTCGTGTTCTGTCTGAAGGTCCATACCCCAATATACAGGATATTCAAACTGATGTCCGCATGCCTGCAATTTTTCAACAGCCTCTGTATAAGAAATTCTACCGAACTCACTGTTGATAAGTGCTGTAAGACGGTCGATAAGCTCGTTATCGAAGAACTTGTTGAAGAATTCCATTTCTGCAGGGCAGTTTTCCATAACGTAGGAAAGAACGAACTTCATCATATCCTCAGCAGTGTCCATATAGTCTGTAAGGTCTGCAAAAGCAAGCTCGGGCTCTACCATCCAGAATTCTGCTGCGTGACGCTGAGTATTAGAGCGCTCTGCACGGAATGTAGGACCAAAGGTATATACGTTTGCAAATGCCATAGCATATGTTTCAACGTTGAGCTGACCTGATACTGTAAGGCCTGTCTTCTTGCCGAAGAAGTCCTGTGTATAATCGATCTCACCGTTTTCATTCTTGGGGGGATTTGCAAGGTCAAGTGTTGTTACCTGGAACATTTCACCTGCACCCTCACAGTCGCTTCCTGTGATAAGAGGTGTGTGAACGTAAACAAAGCCTCTATCCTGGAAGAATTTATGGATTGCATAAGCAGCAACTGAACGAACACGGAATACCGCGTTGAATGTATTTGAACGGGGACGAAGATGCGCGATAGTTCTGAGATATTCGAGAGTGTGGCGCTTCTTCTGCAAGGGGAAGTCGGGAGTGGAAGCACCCTCAACGTCAATTACCTCTGCCTTAAGCTCAAAGGGCTGCTTTGCCTCGGGAGTAAGCTCAAGAGTACCCTCGATAACGAAAGAGCAACCAACGTTCTGCTTTGCGATTGTTTTATAGTTTTCAAGCTTTGCATCCTCAAAAACGACCTGAAGATTCTTAAAGAAGCTACCGTCGTTAAGCTCGATAAATCCGAACACGTTGGACGCGCGAATAGTTCTTGCCCAACCTGCAACTGTGATTTTCTGTCCCGCAAATTTCTCGGGAGATGCAAAAATTTCTTTGATAGTAATGCGTTTCATTTTTATACCTTCTTTTTGATTTTATTTTATAAAATAAAAAACTTCTATACATTGTAACACAAAATATTAGATATTTCAATAGTTTGGTCGATTTTTGTTCAAATTTTAGCTCATGTTGGGGTTTTATCGGCATTTTTTCAAAAAATGTAGCGCAAAACTCATTTTAAAGCACAAGTAAACCTGTGGTGTATACCTTAATTATTCTTCCAAAAATCTTTAACTATACCCGCAAGCTCTTGTGCCGAATGAGCATATTTTGCATGCGACCAATGAACGGGAAACATCATTTTATACTGCTCGGTCGCGTATCTGTCATCGATAAGCACCACGATGCCCCTATCATTTTCCGTTCGTATTACGCGTCCTGCAGCCTGAAGTACTCTGTTCATACCGGGATAGGTATAGGCATAGTCATATCCACCCTCTCTTGTATTGTCAAAGTACTCCTTCATAATGTTTCTTTCGTTCGAGATGCCAGGTAATCCTACTCCGACCACGATAGTGCCGATAAGACGCGATCCGGGGAGGTCAATCCCCTCGGAAAAGCTTCCCCCAAGCACGCAAAAGCCCACTCGCAAAACGCCCGTATCGTCCTTGAAATTTTCAAGGAATTTTTCTTTATCGGCATAGGTCATATTGCTATCCTGCGCGATGACCTTAACCTTAGGATATGCCTTTTCAAACAAAGCTTGAACCTCTGTCATATACTTATACGAGGGGAAAAATACGATATAATTGCCGGCCTTGCCCGAGATCGCACCCGCAATTGAGCTGACTATCTTTTTATATGATTTTTCTCTATCCTCAAACCTTGTGCTTATCGAATCAACACACGCAAGGCAGAGATTATTTTGCTTAAAGGGAGAAGGAAGCTGCAGCTTTATGCTGCTTTTATCCCCACCCAAAATGTCTGAAAAATAGTCCATCGGCTCAAGCGTTGCCGAGAACATAACGCTCGATATCGCCCTTTGGTGGCAAAGTGCTAGCTGATGTGACGGATCAAGACACGAAAGCCTTACCCTGACGTCACCACCAAACACCTCGATAAAAAAGACGTAATGGTCATCATAAAGCTCACTTATCTTTCTATATTTTGAAAGCTCGGAATAGAGTGTTTTCACTTGTGAAAGCACAGGAGAAAGCTTGTTTTTTCTTATCCACGCCCCCATAACCTTAAAGAGTGCATCCACTCGTTTTTCAATCTCTTCATACGAGCTTTTACTGATGTAATATCCCTGCTCTTCACCCTTCTCGTTTTTGAACATATTATCATAGCAAAGTGATTTTGAATTTTCAAGAGCTCTTAAAAACTCATCCATCTCGTTTACTATCTCACTGTCATAGGGGGGCAAGGCACTTGCCACTGCCTCAACGGCATTTCGCGACAGGGAGGCAGAATACATATCTATTGCTCGATCGGGCAAATTGTGAGCCTCGTCGATAAGAAAAACGTATCTTCCGTTTTCACCCTCTTCGCCAAAATACCTTCTGAAATATATCATCGGATCGAAAATGTAGTTATAGTCGCAAATGATAACGTCACAAAGAAGTGAAAGGTCAAGGCTTAATTCATAAGGGCAAACCTTATGCTTTATCGCAACGCCGGATATGAGAGATTGGGTATACCCCGAATAGTTTTCAACAAGCTCCTTTATCGCGTCGTTGACTCTATCGTAATATCCCTTTGCAAATTCACAGTCAAATGAATTGCAGAAATTACTTGCAGAAAGTCCCGTTGCCTTCTTTTTTGGGCAAACGCAAACAAGATCCTTTGCACTGATTACGATGCTTTTGAGCTTTGCACCTGCCGAGTGAAGCCTTTTCAGAGCACTCCATGCCTCGCGTCTTGTCTGTGCCTTGGCAGTAAGATAGAATATCTTATCCACTCTTCCCTCACCCATCGCACGAACGGCAGGATAGAGTGAAGAAATCGTCTTGCCCGTTCCCGTAGGAGCTTGAACGAAAACGTTCTTTTCCTTAACTATTCCTCGGTAGATTCCCTTTATCATATTCTCCTGCCCCTCTCTTACAATGGGATAGGGGAACGGAGTTTTCTTTGCCTTTACAAGTATCTCGCGCTCGCGCTCGAGCATGATCCTTGCAAAAAAGTCCACTTTTTCAAGCAAGGAAAAATAGTCCTTTTTCAAGGCATCGTGAGTAAAGGAATCCTCAATTATTTTTATTTTTTTAGTGTCTGTAAAGCAAAAGATGATTCTTGTATTGACTCTTTGTAGCGAGTGCTTAGACGCGTAAAAATACGCGTTGAGCTTAAGCAGGGCTATGTCATAATTGTCGGGGAAAGCTCCAAGCTCGGTATATCTTCTCTCGACAAATCGGTCAATAATGCCGATATCCCCCGATCTGTAGGCTCTGTCGGCAGTTGCGAATACCGTGTAATAATTTCCGTTTGTCTTTGCAGTATTATGCATCTCATACATAATTCTGAGAGGCTCGTGTGCCTTATCGTAATCGGGCAGCTGCGAGAGATAATTATCAAAATTCTTGCTTTGAAGATTCATTTTGGAGGGTGGTGCGCTATCCAGGTCAGAAGCTCGCGCAACAAGGTGGCAAAGCTCCTCTGCTCCCATCTCAATACAGTATTCATTTTCATTGAAACGCATTATGCCACCTCCCAAAATTAAAATATATAATATTTTAACACAAAAAATTTTATCCGTCAATACAATTATAGATCAAAACGAAATTTCCATTATTTTAGCACTATCATTTTCATCAAAAAAGTCTTATAATGTTTACGAAGGGAGGTTTTTATCAAATGGAGTTGATTGTTATAAATGAAAACAAGCTCAAAATAATTATGAGTGCCGATGAAATGCAAAAATACGGTCTTGATGAAAACGAATTCCACCTTTGTGCCAGTGACACAAGAAAGATACTTAAGAATATTTTACATAATTCACCGATAAAAACGGACTTTGAAGAGCATTCTTCGAATGAAAGGATACTTTTTCAGCTATATCCGGAAAAGCGCGGAGGATGTGAGCTATACGTAACAAAGCTATCACTTGAAAGGGATTATATCATTGGAGACAGTAATATGACAGACAGAGATAAGGAAACGCTTTTGCCGACAGTTTATAAAGCAAATGAAGAAAAAAAGTCCCTTCTCTGCTATCGCTTCGAGGGACTTTGTGATATCATTCTTTCTTGCAAAGCATTAAAAAGCCGGGATATTCTTTGTGAAAGCTCGATTTTTATCGATGATGACCGAAAATATTATCTTTTATTGGCTCAAGGAACGCTCAATGAGCAAATCAGACCGTTTCTGTCCGTTTTGTCGGAGTTTGGTGAGCTTGTCAATGCCGAGCACAGCATGTTGAATCTTTGCGAAAGAGGAAAACGCATTTGTGAAAGAAACGGCATAGAAACGTTTTCTGCATTATAAAACAAAAAAGCAGGACACACGTCCTGCTTTTTGGAGCTGCTAATCAGAATCGAACTGATGACCTCGTCATTACCAATGACGTGCTCTACCGACTGAGCCATAGCAGCATATTTACTTGACTTTGATATTATATCACACCGAAAAATAAAAATCAAGACCTTTTTGTCATTTTTGTTTATAATTTTTTAACACTAAAATATAACATTAGTATTGTGATTGTCTTTTGTTGCTTTATGTCGGTTTTTTGAATATTTTATATTAGAAAACTGCAAGTTTCACACTTGCAGTTTTCTTGTTTTATTTGCAAATAAGGTTCATCATTGCGCCTCGTTTGCCCTTTTGTCCTCTATGAGAATAGAAGAGATTTGTATCGCAGCAGGTGCATGATTCGCAAACGTCGATATTATTCACCGGTACTCCAAGAGAAAGAAGAATCTCAATGTTCATTCCCCTGATATCTGCAAAAAGAGAGCCGTTTTCTTTTCGCTTAATAAATTTGTTTTCGTAGTTTTGTCCAAGTTTTTCACGAATGGTATTTGAAAAATCACTGCCTACTTCATAGCAACATTCATCTACAGAAGGGCCTATTGCAACGTAGATGTTTCTTGCGTCAGCACCCATGGACATAAGCCTTGTAACAGAAGCCTCTGCTATCTTGTCTGCCGTTCCACGCCAACCTGCATGAATTGCCGATACCGCAATCACTTCCCCACCATCATTTCTTGCTTCAAGAAGAATCGGAACACAGTCAGCAGTCTTTATTGCAATCGGAAGATCATCCTCTTCGGTAACGTATCCGTCGCATTCGAGAGTGTGCTTTTTAAAAACCCCCTCACCCGAATGTTCATTTGTAACGGTTCTAACAAAATTCGAATGAATTTGCGGAACACTTATTATCTTTCTCGGATCGACACCCAATGCCCCTGCAAAAAGCTCCATGTTTTTAATCACAGTTTCTTCGTCGTCGCCCCTGCCAAAGGCAAGATTTAATCCCCTAGTGTAATCAAGCTCACTGAAACCGCCAATTCTTGTGGAAAAGCCGTGTCTTGATTTTAAAACGGTGCTTTTCATAAGAAAAACACCGTTTTTGTTTACAAGTCTAAACATATCAATGCTCCTCGTTACCCTTTACCGCAATAAGCTGCTCGGCATAGGGGAGGCTCATAATCCAATCGCACAAATCGTGCCACTCGTGAAGCTTATGTGTTCTGCGAGCATAATACATGTTGATGAGGTTCTCATAGTTCAAGGTAACTGTTCTCATCTGATTATAGCTTGTGGGAAGCATCTGAATCATATTAATCCAAGCCTGCTTGTTTTTCTTGTCCTCACAGAATTTAACTCTTTCCTCTTCCATGAATGCAATAACGGCATCAAGAACCTTGAGAGCGCCCTCGTCCATCATTTCGCAAGAAAAGTCTGCACGCTCAAAGGTCTTATGGTGGATCTTGTGCATTGTGGAGCAAGAGTTAGCCACTGTGCCGACCTTGTACGTATCAAATTCCTTCCACCAATAGAGAGGAGCTGTGATATCCACACTCACAAAAATTTGTCTTAAAAACTTTCTATGGTCATTGCCTGCCTTTGCAAGTCGTATAGCAAGATCTATATCGTTAGGTCCAAGGACGTAATTACCTTTATCGTCATAATAGCTGTCACTTCTGCCCCAGCTGTTGAGGGGGTTTCTCGCGCCGCGGATAGCGTTTTCAAAATTCATCACGCTTACTCGTTCAATTTTTATCATAAAAAACCTCCATTTAGTATTATTTATACTTCATTGTACCACAAATTGTGTCAAGTTTCAATAAATATTTTGCTTTTACTATTGAAAAATGATATTTTTTATGGTACAATGTTTTAAATTGCTCCCAAGGAGGAAATTATGATCAATAACGAAAAAATTTGCTTTTCAGGAGTTCAGCCCTCAGGAAATCTCACTATAGGTAACTACCTTGGTGCTATCCAGAATTTCCCTCGCTACTCCGCAGACTATAAATGCTTTTACTGTGTAGTTGACAACCACGCTATCACAGTACGTCAGGTTCCTGCCGACCTCAGGAAGAGAACCTATGAAACTCTTGCTCTCTATATGGCATGTGGACTTGATCCCGAAAAGAATACGCTCTACGTTCAGAGCCACGTTCCTGCACACACCGACCTTGCTTGGATTCTCAACTGCTTTACAATGTTTGGTGAGCTTTCAAGAATGACACAGTTCAAGGACAAGAGTGCACGTCATGCCGACAATATAAACGCAGGTCTTTTCACATACCCTGCTCTCATGGCTGCTGACATCCTTCTTTACCAGACGGACGTTGTTCCCGTTGGCGTTGACCAAAAGCAGCATCTTGAGCTTGCTCGTGACATCGCGACAAGATTCAATCAGCTCTATCCCGACACATTCACAATTCCTCAGCCCATGCTTGCAAAATCCGGTGCTAAGATTAACTCTCTTGCCGATCCCACAAAGAAGATGAGCAAATCCGATGAAAATGTGAACGCGGTGGTATATATCCTTGACGATAAGGACACAATAATTAGAAAGTTCAAGCGCGCCGTTACTGATAGCGACACTTGCGTTCGTTTTGCCGAAGGCAAGGACGGCATCAACAATCTTATGACAATCTATTCCTGCTTCACAGGCAAAACTCTTGAAGAGATCGAGCGTGAATTCGCAGGTAAGGGATACGGTGATTTCAAGCTCGCAGTTGGTGAGGCTTGTGCAGATGCTCTTGCTCCCGTTCAAGCTCGTTATAAGGAGCTTATTTCCGACAAGGCATTCCTTGAAGCTCAGATGAAGAAGGGTGCGGACGAGGCATCCTACTATGCAAGAAAGACTCTTTCCAAGGTAAAGAGAAAGCTTGGTTTCGTTCAGATCTAACGTCATACATAACTACTATAACCCCCTTTGATACATATATCAAAGGGGTTTTTTATGCTTATAAACTGTATACTCGTTTCACTTTTTGCTTTTGTTGTTTCGTTTTCGCTTTTCAAGCCTTCAGTATATCTAGCCAACGTTTTAGGTGCAATCGATATACCAAATGAAAGAAAAATACACTCAAAACCGACCTCAAGGCTTGGAGGATTATCATTCTTTATAGCCTTTTGTGTTATGCTTCCGCTTTTGCCCATAGATGCATCCTATAAAATATCTCTGATCCTTGGAGGAGGAGTGATATTTTGTGTTGGAATGCTCGACGACGCAATAAATATTTCTCCTTTTGCAAAGCTTTGTGGGGAGTTTTTAGCAGTTTCGGTATATATTTTTTTATCCTTTTTAAAAACGGATACACTTGTCGAAAAGCTTTTTGGCATTGGAAGTCTTTTATGGATGATTTTCATCATCAACGCCACAAATCTTTGCGACGGACTTGACGGTCTTGCCGGTGGGATCACTTGTACCCAAGCGCTGAGCTTAGCGACCGTTTCACTTGTTTTCGGTTCATATGGGGTGTTTTGGTGCTCGATCTTGCTTCTTTTTGCCACGCTTGGCTTTTTGCCAAGAAATATGCCTCCTGCAAAAACCTTTATGGGGGATTGCGGTGCACTTTTTTTAGGCTTTATACTGAGCGCACTTTCCACAAGGCTTATATATGAAACAAGGAGCATCCTACTGCTTTTGTCGATGCCCCTTATATTCCGAATTCCAACGTCCGATGCTATTTTGAGTTTTTTTCGTCGCGCCTTGAAGAAGAAGAATCCCTTTTCAGCTGACAGAGGTCATTTTCATCACAAGCTCCTCGACACAGGATTTACCCGTGAATGCGCTGCGCTTGCACTGATATCCATTTCACTGCTGTTTGGCACGCTTGCCATATTTATATGCTCAATCTAATTTCACTAAGGATAACTAATTATATGATTTTTTCTTGCAATAATCACCAACAAAGCCATCAACAAGAATATAATCACAAAGGTCAAAATAAATCTAAGAATAAGCTTCCACGGTGAGCTTCTCACAGGTCGTTGTGGAAAATTAAAAATTTTATCAACGGGATTTCTATCAGGAGCAGATTCTTCAAACGGATTTTCGCACATTTTATCCCCAAGCCCCATCTCCCTGATAAGTCTTTCAGGGTCAGGCTTATAGTTTATTTTTTTATTATGAGAGCTTTTAAGCTTCTTTTCAAAATCAGTCATAAAAATCCTCCTTATCCAATCCCTTTTTTAATTTGAATATCGCGCTTTTATACCTTCTTGATGCCGCCGGAATACTGATATTAAGCGCACGGGAAATTTCTATATACTTAAAATCAAAGTATATTCTGTATGAAAATACGGCATACTCCTCATCGGTAAGAAGGTTTTGGATTTTTGCGTCAAGATCATCACGAAAATCCTCTTCATAAGCTCCCTCAAAGGAGGAAAGATCATCGCAAAGCTCCGCTTTAACATTTTGCTTGCGCCTTGTATGGTCTATGGCTGTGTTTTTTGCAATGGTTACCACCCAAGTCACAAAGCTATATTTAGTGTCGAATTTTTCTATATCACGAAATACCTTAACAAAAACATCCTGCGTTATCTCATCAGCATCCTCGTTATTTGAAACGACCTTAAGGACCGTATATTTCACCAATTTATAATAATGTGAATATACGGCCTCAACAGTTTTGATATCGCCATTTTTGATAAGCTTGATAGCTTTTTTATCGATTTTCATACTGTGCTCCAAATCAATTCATTGCCTTCATAAATCATATACGAAAAATTCACCGTTTTTTATCAGTTGAGACAAAAGTTTTTTATTATTTTATCATATTTTTATTTTTTTGTAAAGAAAAACCCTGCAACTGCAGGGTTTTGTGTTTTGATTACATATCCTTGTCAAGATATTTCCAGTATGTGCTGAGATATATCCAGCCAGACCAAACGGTCATAAAGAGCGTTACCGCCGCCGCAACGATTGTGATGGGGTAATAGGAAAGGAATGAAAGGAAGCTTATTTGTGCCAAAACAGGCTCAAGAAGAGCTGCCATAATGCAAACTATCTGTGTAACTGTTTTAACTTTGCCGTGCAAGTTTGCCGCAACAACGATATTTGCATTCTTGATGGCAACAAGACGGATAGACGTTACTGCAAGCTCTCTGAAAACCGTAATTAACACGAGGGGCATAAAAATATAAAAGAGAGTGGGAGTGTTATGAGAACGGTAAATGATACACAACATTGCCGCAATAACCATGAGTTTGTCGGCAAGGGGATCCATAAACTTTCCAAAGTCAGTAACAAGGCCGTATTTTCTTGCGATCTTTCCGTCAAGCATATCTGTAAGAGATGCTGCAAGGAAGATAATTGCACCTATGATACTTGTAGTCATAGAAACAGGAAGTGCCAATACAACTATAATAGCAGGCACCAAAATCATTCTTAATACTGTAAGCTTATTTGGTAAATTCATATCCGATTCCTTTCTGGATTAAACAACTGTTCCAAAGAGATCGTATTCAACAACCTCTTCAATCTTTACATTAACGAATGTGCCGGGCAAAATTCCCTTCTTACCAACGAAATATATCTTTCCGTCAATATCGGGAGCATCCGCCTCACTTCTTCCGAAATACGTTTCGTTAACAGGATCAAATCCCTCACAAAGCACGCGCAACGTTGTGCCAAGCTTCTTTTCGTTATTTTCTTCGTTTATGATGAGCTGATCTCTCATGAGAATGTCATATCTGTCAATCTTTATTTGCTCGTCAATCTGTTCCATTTTGTATGCGGGAGTTCCCTCTTCTCTTGAATAAGTGAACACGCCAACATGCTCAAATCTTTGCTCATTGATGAATTCGCAAAGCTCTGTAAACGCTTCGTCATCTTCACCGGGGAAGCCAACGATAAACGTTGTTCTGATAACGATATCGGGGATCTCCTTGCGCAATTTTGCCACTACCTCGCGGATAAGTGCACTGCCACCGTGACGGTTCATCTTTTTAAGCACTCCGTCCGCAATGTGCTGCATGGGGAGGTCGATATACTTGCAAACTCTTTCGTTATCCCTCATCTCGGCGATAAGCTCGTCTGTGATTTTATCGGGATAGCAATAAAGAATCCTGAACCAAGGAATTGACGTTTCTTCAGTAAGCTTATGCAAAAGCTCTGCAAGCTTATAGTCACCGTAAATGTCCTGACCGTATTTTGTGGTATCCTGAGCCACCAAGGTAAGCTCCTTGCATCCCAAGGATTCAAGGTCCTTAGCCTCTGCAATGATATCCTCCATAGGGCGGGAACGGAATTTTCCTCTGATAGAAGGAATTGCACAGTAGGTGCAACGGTTGTCACAGCCCTCGGCAATCTTCAGGTATGCGGCATATTCGGGAGTTGTCAAAACTCTGTCACCGCCAAGTCTTACGCAGTTTTTATCCTCAAACGAGGTGTACTTTTCACCGTCAAGAACCTTTGAAACTGCCTCTACGATATTATGGATACTGCCAACGCCAAGCACGGCATCAACCTCGGGGAATTCCTCGAGAATGGAGTTGCGATATCTCTCTGCCAAGCATCCCGTAACAACAACTCCCTTAAGGTCCCTGTTTTCTTTGAGCCAAGCAATATCAAGAATATTATCTATAGCTTCTTTTTTTGCAGATTCAATAAATCCGCAGGTATTTATTATAACTACATCCGCCTCGGTCTCGTCTGCAGTAATCTCATAGCCTGCCATAACAAGCTCGTGAAGCATTACCTCAGCATCAAGCTGATTTTTGGGACATCCGAGGGAAACAAAACCTATCTTCATATATCTCCTTTCTGGAAATGCACAAATCATATCATTTTATTTTAACACACCCAAAGTGTAAATGTCAAGTAGAATAAAAATACTTTTTATAGAATAATTTTTCATTTTTTATTGAAATAAAACGAGTTTTGTGGTATACTGATTTTGTCTTTTTTTATCAATTAATTTTGGAGGAAAATATGAACAAGGATTTAGCAAAAGTACTCATTTCAAGGGATGAGCTTAGCATTAAGATTAAAGAGCTTGCCGAAAAAATCAACAACGATTATGCAGGTGAAGAGGTTTTGTTTGTTGGTATCCTTAAGGGATGCATCCACTTCTACTCAGACCTCACAAGAGAGATTACTCTCCCCATGACTATGGACTTTATGGCCATCTCAAGCTATGGCGCAGGAACAACCTCCTCAGGCGAGGTTAAAATGCTTAAGGACCTTGACAAGAGCATTTGCGGAAAGAACGTTATCATCGTTGAAGATATCATCGATAGCGGAAATACACTTTCTTATCTTAAGAGATTACTCTCTTCACGTCAGCCCAAGTCAGTTAAGATTTGTACTCTTCTTGACAAGCCCTCACGCCGCAAGGTCGATATCGATCCCGACTATTGCTGCTTTACTATCCCCGATGAATTCGTATTCGGATACGGTCTTGACGTGGATCAGCAATTCAGAAATGAAAAGGATATCTTTATCCTTGATCCCAAGGATTATCCCGAAGAATGATAGAAATTTTACACAAGGATAGGGATTTTATAGTTTGCGTAAAGCCGCAGGGCATTCCCTCTCAGTCGGACACTACGTCCGATACGGATATGACCTCACTTTTAAGTAATCACTTAAAGGATATGGGGGAAAACGACGATATATTCGTTGTCCACCGTCTTGATAGACAAACGGGTGGTCTTATCCTCTATGCCCGAAACAAAAATTCCGCAGCAGCTTTTTCGCGTCTTGTTGCAGAAAAGGACGGCTTTAGCAAGGAATATCTCACCGTAATCTCGGGAAAGCCGGAAGATGACTGTGGAAATATGACCGACTATCTCTTTAAGGACAGTGCGCAAAAGAAGGCGTTCGTTGTAAAGAGTGAACGCAAGGGCGCAAAGCTTGCAAGTCTTGATTACACAATCATCAAGACCGAAACAAGGGATGAAAAAACCTATTCTCTTCTTTCAGTAAAGTTAAACACGGGTAGATTTCACCAAATTCGCGCGCAGCTCTCATCAAGAGGTATGCCAATATACGGTGACGGAAAATACGGCAGTCGCGAAAAGCTTCCCCATATGTTGCTTTGGGCAAACAAGCTCTCATTCACCTATAAGGGCAAGCACTATGAATTCAGAAAAGATCCCGATTGGCAAGAAATATAATAAAAAGTCCACTCCTTACGAGTGGACTTTTATTTTTGAGAGCAAAAAGGTGGCTCAAGATTGAGCCACCTTAAATATTTGCAAATTATTTTTCTTAATTTAAAGCTAAATTATGCGTTTTCAGAACGACGAGCTGCAAGATCTTCCTTCATTTTAGCAAGAGTATTCTTGTCAATGTTGTAAACAAGTGCAACACCCACGAACTGGCAAACAGCACTGAAAGCATAGAGACCTGCAACGAGCCAGCAAAGCTTTGCTGCTGTTTCAGGGGACTGACCTACTGTACCAAGTGCAGATACGTAACCGATAAGGGGAGTACCCATGATAGCGATAACAGCCGCAGGACCAACACCCTGAGCAAGCTTTCTGAAGAAAGAGTGAAGCGCATAAACAACGCTTTCTTCTCTCTTGCCTGTCTTCCATTCCTGGTAATCGATTGCGTCACCCATCATAGCCCAAGATACACAGTTATAGAAGCCCATACCAAGTCCGAAGAATATAAGACCAACCAAGTAAACTACAAGCTGAAGATCCTTGGGACAAAGGGGGAATACGAGAAGGATAGCAGCACCAACAAGACCTGCGATGGAACCGATTGTGGAAACTTCCTTCTTACCGTGCTTTTTAACAAGCTTTGTAGCAAAAGGCATAAATATGAACATGGGAGCAAAGCCAACCATCATTACAAGACCGGAAAGAGATGCCTGACCGAAGTGTGTTGCAAACATGATTGTGTTAGCAGTAGAAGCTGACTGCATACCAAGGAACATACCCATAGCAGCGATTGTACAACCTACTGCAGGACGGTTTTTCATGAATGTGCTAAATGACTTGATAAGGTTTGTTTTTTCTGAGTTTTCCTGATTGAGAACTGCGTATTCATTTCCACGAATAGTGATATTCTTAATCATAAGCATGAAGAAGATAAATCCGATAATGCCCATGATAAGAGCTGCCCAGAATACTCTGTCACCAAGAAGAACCTCAAGCTGGTTGTGTGTCAAGGGGCTAAGCACCTTATCACCCTCAACGTAAGCTACGCCTGTTTGGGGGTCTGCAAGGAAGTTTTCGGGAGCGAATGCGCTCTCAGCACCCTCGGGAATCTCGATCTTATCGAGGAACCAAGTAGGATTCTTGGGGTCGTAAGTAACCTTCTGCCAAATAAGCATAGGAAGAATAACGCCGGGAAGCACGCCACCAAGAGCACCACCGATAGATCTGAAAACAGAAAGAGATGCTCTCTCTTCATTGTTTTCAGTAACAATATTGAGCATAGTACCGTAAGGAACGTTTGCCATAGTATATGCAGCATCCCAAATAATATATCCCAATATGAAAAGGATAGCCTTTACAATAGTATCAGCCTTGGGGAAAGGAAGGAATACTGCTGCGCCACCAACAAGAAGGCCGCAAGCACCAATAAAAATATAGGTTTTATACTTGCCCATCTTATATTTTCTCTTGTCGTTATCAATGAGAGAACCAATGATGGGGTCATTGATAGCGTCCCATGCCTGAACGATAAGAAGGAGCAATGCAAACATGCCTGTTTCCATCATCATGTAAACAAGCCAGAAGGTTTGAACTGTGCCCTTAAGCGAAAAGCTCATGTTACAGCCAAGGTCGCCCGCTGCATATGCAAGTTTATCACGAATGCCAAACTTGCGATAGCCGTTAGAGTCAAGCTCAACTGTTTTTGTTTTTTTAGCCATAAAATCCTCCAATAATATAATAAAAAATGCGATTCATCGCGATGAATATTATACTATATTTTTACAGTTTTGTCAACAAAAATTCATGGAGTAATTAATCAAAATAATGAACATTGTTCACAAAGCGCAAACAATTTTCAATTTTTGTTAACATTCCATCTTTGTTCTTGACAATTTTATTTTTATTAGTTATAATATATAATTGTAATATAATGCGAAATTATGTTTATTTATTCTTTTAGGAGGAATTTTAAATGAGATCCATTCTTAATTTTAACAGCTCATGGAACTTTTACAAGGCTACAAGCGATATCAACGTAAAAGAAGGCGCTGAGCTTGTTAACCTTCCCCATTCCTGGAACGCAGTTGACGGTCAGGACGGTGGAAACGATTATTACCGCGGTTCTTGTGTTTACACAAAATCATTTGCTAAGAGTGAGCTCCCCGAAAACGAGATTCACTATCTTCAGATAGAGGGCGCAAACTCCTCTGCGGACGTTTACCTTAACGGTAAGCACTTGGCTCATCACGACGGCGGTTATTCCACATGGAGAGTTAATCTCACAAACGATCTTTCTGAGGAAAACGTTCTTGCTATTGTTGTTGACAACTCTGCAAACGAAGAGGTTTATCCCCAGATGGCAGACTTTACATTCTACGGCGGTATCTATAGAAACGTTAGCATCATCTCTGTCCCCGCTACTCACTTCGACCTTGACTACTACGGTGCACCCGGCATCAAAATTACTCCTGCAGTAAACGGCTCAAATGCAGACGTTGAAATCGAGGTTTACAGCACAGCTCTTCCTGAGGGTGGCGAGTATCACTACGTTATCTCTGACAAGGAAGGCAACGTTGTTGCAGAAGCAACATCAAGTGACAAGGTTGTAACACTTAAGATTGAAAACGTTCACCTTTGGCACGGTAGAAAGGATCCCTATCTCTATACAGCAACAGCATCCATCGTATCCTCAGGCAACGAGGTAGACACAGTTTCTGCTCGTTTTGGTTGCAGAACATTCAAAATTGATCCCGAAAACCGATTCATCCTTAACGGTGAGGAATATCCTCTTCGCGGTGTTTCCCGTCACCAGGACAGATTGGGCTTTGGTAACGCTCTTCTTCCAGAGCACCACAAGGAAGATATGGAATATATCTGGGAAATGGGTGCAACAACAATCCGTCTTGCTCACTATCAGCACGATCAGTATTTCTATGATCTTTGCGACGAATACGGTATGGTAGTTTGGGCAGAAATCCCCTATATCTCAAGACATATGCCCACAGGTAGAGAGAATACAATCTCCCAGATGAAGGAGCTTATCTCTCAGAACTATAACCACGCATCCATCGTAGTTTGGGGACTTTCCAACGAGATCTCCATCGCAGGCTCTGATAACGATCTTCTTGAAAACCACAAGATCCTTAACAACCTCTGCCACGAAATGGACAAGACTCGTCTTACAACAATTGCAGCAGTTTCTATGTGCAAGATGGACGATCCCTATATTCAGATTCCCGACGTTGTTTCCTACAACCACTACTTCGGTTGGTACGGTGGTACAACAGAAATGAACGGACCTTGGTTCGATAAGTTCCACGCTACTCACCCCACAATTCCGATTGGTTGCTCAGAATACGGTTGTGAAGCTCTTAACTGGCACACAAGCGATCCTCGTCAGGGTGACTATACTGAAGAGTATCAGGCATACTATCACGAAGAGCTTATCAAGCAGCTCTTCTCAAGAAAGTATATGTGGGCTACTCACGTTTGGAACATGTATGACTTCGGCGCTGACGCAAGAGCTGAGGGTGGTGAAAACGGTCAGAACCACAAGGGTCTTATGACTATGGACAGAAAGTATAAGAAGGATTCCTTCTATGCTTATAAGGCATGGCTCCGTTCTCCTGAAGAAGCTCCCTTCGTTCACCTTTGCGGCAAGAGATACGTTGACAGAGTTGAAGACGTTACTAAGGTAACGGTTTACTCCAACCTTCCCGAGGTTGAGCTCTTCGTTAACGGTGAATCCATCGGCACAAAGAGTGCTCCCGACCACTTCTTCTATTTCGAAGTTAAGAACGAGGGTGAAAGCACAATCGTTGCTAAGGCAGGAGAATTTACTGACGAAGGTAAGATTCGCAAGGTTGACGAAATGAACATGGACTACGTTCTCGTTGAAGCAGGCGCAGTTCTTAACTGGTTCGACATTGAAACTCGCGAAGGCTACTTCTCTCTCAACGATACAATCGGTGAGATTAACAAGACACTTCGCGGTAAGCTCTGGTTTGCAGGACTTCTTCTCACATTCAAGAAGAAGATGGACGCTAACAAGAAGGGCAAGAAGTCCGAAAAGGACGGCGAAAATAAGGGTGGTGGCTTCTCCATCGACTTTTCTATGATCTCCGGATTTATGGACATGATGGGCAGCTTCACAGTTCTTCGTCTTACGTCCATGATCGGTATGGCTAACATCTCCTTCGAGAAGGAAGAGCTTCTCAAGATGAACAAAAAGCTCAACAAGATCAGAAAGCCTAAGAACAGCAAATAATAATAACAAAAAAACACGGGGAGTGGTTATCCACTCCCCTTTTTATTTGTCAATATAGGCCTTTCCCTTCCTTTCACACAAAAAGCTCTGCTCGTAGCATGGCAAGTATTTTCTTTTCCTCTCTCGATACCTTGACTTGTGAAAGCCCCAGGGCATCGGCAACCTGCTGTTGCGTCATGTTTCTGAAATATCGCAAGGTTATTATCCTCTTCCAATCGTTTGGCAGTCTGTTGATTGCTTGTGAAAGTGCTATTCTGTCATTCAGCCTTTCGATTTCGTGGTCGTCACTTGCAAGTTGACTTTCAAGCGTGAGCTTTTCATCCTCACCAAACGTCTCTGATAATGACGAGATGGGATTTACTGCTTCAAGCGCGATTGAGGCATCCTCAACGGATATCCCACACATCGTGGCAAGCTCGCAAACTGTCGGCTCTCTTCCCTCGTCGGTAAGTATTTTGCTTCGTGCTCTGCCAAGCTCCATGGAAATCTTTTTATAAACGCGACTTATCTTTATCGGTCCGTCATCCCTTAAATGGCGCTTGATTTCTCCCATAATAAGTGGCACTGCATAAGTGGAAAATGCCACCTCCCTTTCAAATTGAAAGGAGCGCACTGCCTTTATCATGCCGATAGTGCCTATTTGTACAAGGTCCTCAACGTCCGTTCCTCTATCCCGAAAACGAAAGGCTATGCTTCGCACAAGTCCCATATTTTCTTCTATTATCGATTCAAGCGCAAGCATAGAGTCCTGCTCGTTATCTCCCTGCGCTCTGTATATAAGATCAAGATTTCTTGTGCCTCGTTCGTTCTTCAGTGCATTCATTACGCCTCCGACTTCAAGTGAAATTTTATCACGCTACCTCCCCATAATCTTCTTATAGAGAGTCACCGTTGTTCCTCGTCCCTCCTTTGAGGCAACGTAGATAAGATCGCAAAAGCTTTCCATAACCGTAAATCCCATTCCACTTCGTTCGCCCTCCTTATCCGTCGTATAAAGAGGAGTGCGAGCACTCTTGATATCGGTTATGCCACATCCCTTATCCTTAATTTTGATGCGAATGATATTTCCTTCAATAAGATCAACGGTTATGTAAATATCCCCTATAGTATTGCGATATGCATGAACGATGCAATTTGTTACTGCCTCTGAAAGAGCGCATTTGATATCGCCAAGCTCTACGGCAGTTGGATCAAGCTGACTGCAAAAGGCAGCCACCACTCCACGCGCAATCCCCTCGTTTACCGAATACGAGGGTAAAACGAGCTTTAATGAGTTAAGTGTTTTTCCACTTGCTTCACTTCTTTTCATTGCTATTCTCCTTTCCTTTGTTTTCTATACCAATAATTTTTTCCATTCCCGCAAGAGAAAGGATTTTCATCACTGCGTGTGTTGGTGCACGAAGTGAAAGTGAGCCTGAAAGCTCCTTCATAAGTGAATAGCGCCCCATAATAAGTCCAAGGCCTGATGAATCCATAAAGCTGATGCTTGAAAGGTCAAGCACGGTCTTTTTCGGTCTGTGCTCAAAAATGAGGGAATCGATATCTGCCCTTACGCTCACTGCACTGTGATGGTCTATCTCACCTTGAAGCCTTATTTCAAGCACGTCCCCCTTGATTTCGTGTATGAATAACTGTTTGTCCCTTTGCATATAATTCTCCTTGATTTTTTTATATTCTATCATCCTTTCAGCGCAAAAATTGTCATATTAGTGAGGATAAAAATAAAAAGCTCACCCAAAATCTTGGGTGAGCTTTTTGGCTCTTAATTATATGATTTTTCATCAATTAGTCTTTTTGCCTCGATAAGTATCGGAAGCTCTCTGTTACAAATGAGCCTTCCAAGACTCGTTTCTCTACGCTTCTCATATTCTGCCACTGCCTCTTCATATGAGAGCCTGAGCGTTGAAAGATGGAATTGGTGTATCTCATCCTCAGTAAGATGCTTTTCACCGATGGATATCACCTTGCAAAGAAAATAATTGTTTATATTGTGTCTGTGGATGAGGTTATAGTAATCACTCACCACGCCTATTTTGCAAAGCACCTTGACGTTTGCACCAAGCTCCTCTGAAAGCTCTCGTGAAATCGCAATATAATGGTCCTCTCCGTTTTCAACTCCACCGCCTGCAGTTTCAATACAAATAGCTTTGCCAAAATCATCATCACGGTCTACTCTGACAAAGTAAAAATAGCCGTAGTCATCAAATACGATAGCACGCACGATTTCTCTGTCATGTGTTGTACCGTTAAAATCCCATTCGTTATCAAATAAATGTAAATCAATCATTTCAGTTGTTCTTTTTATACCTTTTTTCTATCTTGTTATAGGTTAAAATCAAAATTGCAATCCCTAAGGTGCAAGCAAGCATAAGGATTATAACACCAATTATTTCATTGAAGAAATATACGATCCCCGATGCAAAATACCACAAGGAGTATATCTTCCACATATTCGCATTTTCTTTGTTATATGCCTTAATATCGGATATTCTGGATGCATCAACCGTACTGCCGGCCCAAAAATGCATGGGTTTTTCGCGTCTTTCGGCATAAATGCCCATTCCATAAAACAATATCGCGCATCCGAAAATTGTGATGCTCCATATTATTAATCCTGCCATAATATCCTCCTCTTATTTCATTTCAAATACGAAATCGTCACCATCCAATTCATCAAGCTTAATAAATCCCAAAGAGGAATATATATGGTGCGCTCTCGCGTTTCTCTGCTCTGATGAAAGTCTTATAGGTCTGTTTGGAAAGGCCTCTTTTAGAATTGAAATTGCCAAGGAAGCAACGCCCTTGCCATATCCCTTGCCTTGATACTTTTCATCAATAAAGCAGCTCCAGGTGGAAGCTTCATCCACGCCCATCCAAGCAGAAAGATTGATAAAGCCTATTCTTTCTTCTTTTTCATTATAAATTATGCATGGATAGTTGTTCTCCGGATGCAAATATGCTCTGCCCATAGTAAACCACATAGGACTTACTAAATCCTCTTGATCCTTTGCAAGACGGCATTCGTAACAAGCATATATAAGATCCCTCTCGCAAGCCAGTAGCTTTATGCTTACATTTTCGTTTGAAAAAGCTCCTATGTCAAGTGAGAAAATATTATCTCTAAAAGTCATATTTCACCTCAAGATTCATTAAAATAAAACCAATATCTTCTCAATTGGTGATGCCCCTCGGCATCGTTATAAGCATCAATCGTATCTTTAAACACTCCACCAAGCTTTTCGCAAAGGCGAATCGAGGCTATGTTTTCCTCATTAATCAAAATTAAAACTCTATCCATTCCGTAACTTTTGGCAATTTCAAGACCTTGACGCAGCATTTCAGTGCCGTAGCCCTTTCCCCATTCGGAGATTTTAACTGCATAACCAATATTTCCAATTTCGTTCAATATTCTATCCGTGAATTCAGGACGGAGCTGTAATTCACCAATAAATTTGCCATCATCAATAGCCCAATAGTGAAATCCCTTGGGATACCCTTCTAACAATCCCTGCTCCTTTTTATCATATAGCGGTTTTGTTCGTTCAAACCATCCATCATCAATTAAATTTGGATTCATAGGTCTAAAATATTTAATTTTATTAGCATAGAACTCCTCGCAATATTCTTTATATCCCGATACATATTCAGATGAACGCTTTATTAATCTTAACATATGTACTCCTAAAACATATTTTTTAATTGCAATGTAAATACAAACAATAACAATATTCAACTTGACGGATTAGAATTTGTCTGCTTGTTAGCTTCGATATAATATTTATTAAAACGACCTTTGTTGAATATAATAAATTTATATTCTTCTCCACTTGTCATATGGAAGGTTGCAATCGGGAACAAAAACCATTTCCAAGTGATTTCCTTGATTTCATTCAAGGGCATTACCAAATTGCGATATTTTTTATCGACTGTTAATTTGTTGGTTTTATAAACAAGTGCCTCATGATCCAAATAAAGAGCGCCTCCAAGAAGGCCCATATAACACAAGCTACAGATAAATGTTTTTTTCATTTCCCATTTCCTCATCAAATTCAAGTATATAAATTTTATATCGATATGTATTATTATATCATAATACCCCAAAAAAGTAAATAGAATTTTGCCATTCACGTCTTGTGAAAACAAAAAGCTCTGCAAACGCAGAGCTTTTTGTTTATGTAAAAATAATTTTACGTATTTAAAGCATAAAATCAAAGATTCAAGAAATCTTTTCTGTATTTAACCTTAAAGAACTCAGCAAGAGTAACCATTTCTTCGTCCTTGATTGTGTTCACGCGAGGAAGGTGGGCTGTGAGCATATAGATTTGCGCTGCCTTTTCAACAGTTTCGATAAGGCCGAAGGTTTCGTCCATTGTCTTGCCTGCGCCGTAGATGCCGTGCATACCCCAAACAACAAGACGGAATTCCTTCATCTTTTCTGCTGTTGCTTCGCCGATCTCATTCGTTCCGCAAAGCATCCAAGGAAGCACTCCAACACCGTCAGGGAAAACAACGATACATTCGGTGCACATTTCCCAAAGTGTGTGTGTAAGCTTCTTCTCGTCAAGCTCGTGAACGTAGTTCATAGCAAGTGTGTGAGTGGGATGAGAGTGCATAACCACACGGTTTTCAGGATCAACGGAAAGACGCGCGATATGGCTCATAAGGTGTGCGGGAAGCTCACTTGTGAATCTGCCACCGTCGGCATAACCCCAAAGAAGCTCAGCAGTTTTGCCATCATCTGCGATTTTAATAATACCAAGATTTGTTTCGGGATCGTCGTGAACGTTTTTGAAGTATTTTCCCGTACCCGTAACAATAAAAATCTTACCCACAAGCGCAGTTGCATCAAATCCGAGAGGAATTGTGCGAAGAGCGTTATTAAGATTCAAATATTTAGCAACTTCATTTTTATCAAGCATATAGCTGATATTACCACCGTTGCGCTCATCCCAACCAAGTCGGTACATATTGGCGCAAGTGTTTCTCATTTCCGTAACAAACGGAGCATCAAATATGTTTTTCATCTCTTTGATAAAACCTCGCTTTCATATTCCTTTACTGTCGCAAACCATTCACCGTCTGCAGGAGCACAGCATACATGACAGTATTCGTTCCAAACCTCACCGAATGGCATAGTTTTAAGCTCTTCCTGAACTACCATAAGCTCTGTCCAGTTATCAGCATTCTGCATTTCAGTAAGGTCGGGAGTGAGCAACGCCATAAGTAATGCCTTTTGAACGTTTCTGAAACCAACCGTCCAAGCAGAAATTCTATTTATAGATGCATCAAAATAGTCAAGTGCAATCTTAACTGAACCGTCAAGACCACCACAACGAACTATCTCCTTGCAAATTTCTCTTGTTTCGTCATCGAGAAGAACTACGTGGTCGGAGTCCCAACGAATAGGTCTTGTCACGTGGAGCGCGATCTCAGGGAAGAATGCAAGAAGTGCGGGAATCTTATCGGAAACAACCTCTGTGGGATGGTAATGTCCGTTATCCATAAGAGGAATGCATTTTTCCTTATTCATAGCTGCATAGGTAAGAGCAAACTCTGCCGAGCCAACCGTATATGCTTCAACGCCAATGCCAAATACCTTTGATTCAACGCAGGGTTTTACGCACTTAAAGTCAAATGGCTCTGAAAGTATTTCATCAATGGAATCTCTATATCTTTGACGGGGACCCATTCTATCTGCAGGAATATCCTTAAAGCCGTCACCCGTCCAAATATTCATAATGCAAGGTTGTCCAAGTTCTTTTGCAAGATAGTTGGAAATTCTTATACACGCCTTGCCGTGCTCTATCCAAAACTTGCGAATTTCGGGATCGGGAGAGGAAAGCGTCAAACCGTTTGCTTTAGGATGAGAGAAGAAGGTGGGATTAAAGTCGCATCCGAGTCCTCTTTCCTTGCAAAATTCAACCCATTTTGCAAAATGCTTGGGTTCGAGTGCATCTCTATCCGCCCAATCTCCGTTTTCAAAGATGGCATAGGACGCGTGAAGATTCATCTTCTTTGTTCCGGGACAGAGTCTGAGAACAACGTCAAGGTCTGCCATAAGTTCCTCGGGTGTTCTTGCACGTCCGGGATAATTACCCGTTGTTTGTATTCCACCCGTGAGTGGCTTTGAGGGATCGGTATCAAATCCACGAACGTCATCACCCTGCCAACAATGTAGAGCAACGGGAACATTCTTGAGCTTTTCTATCGCAGCATCTGTGTCTATACCAAGTGCTGCATATCTTTTCTTTGCTTCTATGTAACTCATATTAACATACCTCCATTTGTATCTTAAGGTTTCCTAAAGCGGTAGCTTCAATCGGCAAGGCAATTACTTGCTTACCTGTTGCTTCTTCAGTCAATCGGTTAAGGAATGCATTCTTTGCTCCACCGCCTACAATATATAACTTTTCGTATTTGATCCCCGTATTTGCTTCAAGCTCGTCGATTGCTTTCTTATAGCTAAGTGCCAAGCTCTTGTAAGCACAACGGAAATAGTCGGCCATGCTTTCAAGTCCGTCAGTCAAGCCATCAAAAGCTGCTTTCATGCTTTCGGGTGCTAAAAGTTCGGGCGCATTAGCATCGAGAATTGCCTCGCATTCGCTTTCCTCTGCCATCTGTACTATTTCGGGAAAAGGTGTGTCGGGACAAAGCTCTCTTTGAAGCTCGTTTACAATCCACATACCCATAATGTTCTTTTGATAGCGGTTATATCCAACGCCACCCTCGTTTGAGTAGTTAGCTTCTTCACTTCCTTTGTCAGTTATAGCTTTAGGTGTCTTAACACCCAAAAGTGACCAAGTGCCCGAGGAAATGTATGGGCTATTCTCTTCCATCGGTATTCCCTCAACTGCAGAGCCTGTGTCGTGCGTTGCACAAAGCACAACCTTTGTGTTACCTCCAACCTTTTCGGCAATTTCGGGGAGCAAATCTCCAAGAATTGTTTTCGGTTGTGAAAGCTTTGGGAAAAGGTGCTCGGGATAACCAAGACGTCTTACAATATCCATATCAAATTCACCATTAACCATACCCATAGTAGTCGCGTTTGTGTATTCCCTTGCCTTTACACCACAGAGCTTATACATAAGATATTCGGGGATCATAAGCATATCGGTTGCTTTATCAAGTCTTCCGTTTAACTTATCATCATAAAGCTGATAGATGCTATTAAACGGTTGGAACTGACAACCAACCTTTGAATAAAGCTCAGAAAAAGGTATAATCTCGTGAACTTCAGGAATAACAGCTTCGGTTCTGCCATCGCGATATGCATAAACGGGATAAATTTCCTTATCTTGCTCAAGCAGAACATAGTCAACACCCCATGTGTCTATGGAAAGACTTGCAATTTCGGGATAGAGTCTGAAGGCCTCGCGAATCCCCGCAAGAACACTATTGTAAAGGCATTCAATATCCCACACAAGATGTCCGTTTTCTTTTGTTACACCGTTTGGAAAACGGTAGACCTCTTTAGTTTTTATTTCATCACCCTCGCGCCAGCCGACAATATGTCTGCCAGACGAAGCGCCAATGTCTATTGCTAAATAATATTTCAAGGCTTTTCTCCTTTTCATAGTTATCTATTATAATAATACTACTAATCGATAAAAAATAAAAGGACACCATTTGTTCAAAAAAGTGTCCTTATTTGTATTGATTTTTCATTTTAATTGTGCTACAATAACTTGAGGTGATTTTATGATTAAACAAGAAATATTAGATAAATTATTGCCAATAACTGACGAAGAAAGTGAAGTTTTGCATGGTAAGGGTTTCGATAAAAGTATTTACACCACCACGGGAGGTAACGTAATCCGTTCAAAAAAGCTCCTTGTTGACGGGAAACTTATAAGTGTCCGCAAGCATACGCGCTTTATCCACTTTCCAAGGCATACACACGATTATATTGAGGCGGTATATATGTGTTCGGGCGAAACAACGCACATAATCAACGAAAAAGAAATAACTCTAAAAGAAGGCGAGCTTCTTTTACTCGGTCAAAATGCCACTCAAGAAATTTTGCCCGCAAGCAAAAACGATATCGCGGTGAACTTTATCATTCAACCTGCATTTTTTGACAAAACTCTTGAAATGCTTGGCGCTGAGGAAACACCCATTAAGAACTTCCTTATCAGTTCCCTTTTCGATAGCGAGTATCAAGGATACCTGCACTTCAAGATCGCAGGAGTTCTCCCCGTGCAAAATTTGATTGAAAATCTTATTTGGACGCTTATTAGCAATACATCGAACAAGAGAAATATCAACCAAACTACAATGGGGCTTCTCTTTATGCAGCTCCTAAACCACACCGACAAGCTCTCACACGAAAGCCGCGAGGAAAAGGCAATTGTAGACATTTTCCGCTATATCGAGGAAAATTACAAGGACGGTTCACTCACCGACGCGGCAAATCTTTTGCATTACGATTTTTATTGGCTCAGCCACGAGATTAAGAACCGCACGGGCAAAACCTACACCGAGCACCTGCAGGAAAAACGTCTTTCTCAAGCGGCATTCTTGCTTAGAAACACTACCCTCACAGTTGAAGAAATTGCTATAGCGGTCGGATATGAAAATAAAAGTTATTTCCACCGTATCTTCACCGAGAAATTTAAAACTACACCCAAAAAATACAGAAAAACTATTTAATGCCAATTTTTTGCTACGCAATTTAACTCTCTGCGCTACGCAGTTTGCTACGCAAAAGAACTTTTGAATCATTTCGTAATCAGATTTGCACTATAAGAATCTGTTGAATTTGCATAAAATGCCAAGTTTTATTGACGAAATGGCCGTTACTCACTGTGAGTAATGACCGAAAGTTTAAAAATTGACCAGTTGGGGTGGTCCGGGGTTCCCCAATGCGAGCAATTACGAGCTTTGGGGGTTCACGGTAGTGTGCCGCAAGTTCAAGTCCTGTCACTTAGACCAGAAAAAACCTTGAAAACATTGAGTTTTTACGCAGGCCGCTACGCATCAAGTCCTGAGTCTAAAAAACGTACCATCGGAATCGGATGGATTCTCGGCGGTACGCTCATAAAAAAGTTATGCAATTCGTCTAAAAATTCGTTAAATAAGTTATTACAGCTGGGAGAGCGCTACCTTGGGGTGGTAGAGGCCGCAGGTTCAAGTCCTGTCACTTAGACCAGTCGGGCGTCCAAGTGGACGTCCGATTTTTCTTTATATATCAATACTTTAAGGGCATTTTGGAACTTTCTCCAAAATGCCCTATTTTCTTCCCTGTTACGCAGTTTTCAAGTGGGTGTTACACAATTTGTTACGCAGATTTGTGGAATACCAAGTTTTTTATTTCTTACTCTAATGCTTGTGTACAATGTGTTACTCACTTTTTTGCAACTAAATAGATTTCGTTGGCATCAATTCCAGATCGTTCAAACAATTGGGGAGTTTTGTCTTCGCCTATCCCTTCTAGTAACAACTCAGCCTTAGCTTGTTTGAATGATTGTTCAACCGATAAACCAAACCCTATAGACGAATAGAAACGTGCGGCAAAAACACGTGCCGCTTCATCTCCAATAGAATCATTCATGCCAATCGCAGTATCTATATTTTCTGCTATTCTTGATGCTTGAACCGACGAATAACATGCATTAAAAAACACTAGTCTAACGGTATCAGAAACAGTGGATATAGCTTGAGAGATTGCTTCTGGAGAAACGAATTTAATTGAACAATCTGGATTTTGAAGAACGAGTGCTCCATTTTCACATCCATGACCGCTAAAGTGTATTATCGTTGGATTGGTCTCGTTAATAGCTTGCAATATATCGCTCGCTCGAACCGCCCACCTAGTTTCAAATCTAACGGTATCTCTATATTCAGATAATCTAATCTTCTCTTGTATACTTCTCGCTTCTTCGTCCAATTTTAAATAGCACTCCTCTACTGGATTAGATGCTAAGAACAATATTGTAATTTCTTCAGGTGTTTTTCTCAATTCTTTAATTTCATCGTATAGAGACTCTTGAACAGAAGCGTGAAGATTCAATGTTTCATCTACAGAATTAAACCTGCGAGTTGTTTCTCTTTCTACACGCTTTGCTTCTTTAACTTCTGCCTCGCTGAGTTTCTTTTCCGCTGCTGCCAATTCCTTTTCCTTAGCGCCTATCCTCTTTTGAAGATCACCACACTTTTTGCTGATGTCCGCTATCTGCTTGTTACAACGCTCAATCTCATTCGACTTGGATTTTACAGTTGCGTTATTCTTCGTTCGACCTATCGCGGATTTAGCTACAATTATTTTCTTTTGTAACGGAGCTATCTTAGCTTCCTCTTTGGAATATTCAATCTTGAGTTTTGATAGGTCTTCTCTTAATTTTATTACTCTTTTTCTGTCATTCTCAATAGACATTATATCAGTCCTTTCTTTATTAGATAGTTACAGGGAAGCCGAAGCTTCCCTGTTTTTTGGTTTACCCTTTGGGAGGATAATGGTCATTTCCATACGAATCACGTTCGCGAATTTGCCCTTGCTTGTTGTGTACGAACAACTCTCCGCCCTTATTTTTAGCAATCTCTCTAGCTACCGGAATTGCTGCTCTCTGAGTTGCAGTTCTAACTGTAGCTCTCGAATTACCGGCGCCTTTTACCTGCCATCCACCATTGGGATGAGGCGTAACGTGCTGATTTTTTCCCATAGCGACACCTCTTACTTCAGATGAGTAATGCGGCCACAGTGAGGGCACTTGCACGGATTGGTTAACGGAATCACTCTTTTGCCACAGGCACAAATGTAGTACTTGTACTTGATTTTCAATGAAATCACCTCTTTATTAATTTATTTTTATATAAGAGACGATAAAAGCTCGTTTACAACCCTTTCCGTTAACAAAAAATTTAATTGTTTTTTACAAAACATCTTGCACATTGTCTTTGATTGTGATATAATGTTGATTGCCACATCGACATTAGTACACAATCATGTGCTTTGTCAACACGAGGGACACCGTGACAAACGGGTGTCCTTTTCTTTTACTGTCTTTTATAGCTAGCTAAATAACGGTATTACTCAAAACGATTATTCTTGAGTATCGAACTCTTTAAGGAGTTCTTCCAACGAAGGTTCTCCGTTGGACTGTTCTGATTCTCGTAAATCTATTATTGCTTGTAATCTAGTTCCCATTTTTTGATTTATAAGAACTGCAGTTTTAAGTTTGTCAATATCACCTTTCTCAGCTGTAGCCAACATAAGTTTCATTGAAAACATATATTTATTCATAGCTTCAACGAACGATAAAGATTCAAACATATTATGAAATTCTTGTTCTTTATTTCTTTGACCATTGGATTTTTTTACAATACCTCTAGCTTTATCAGCGGTATTTAAAAGTATTTGTTTGGCATCATCATTAAGTTCTCTTTCGTAAAAAAACTCTGGTCCAATTCCATAATAAATTGACAGTTTCTCTCTATTTGAACTTGATGCCATTGATGCACCAATTTCCCAATTTGCTACTGTAACCCTATTGACTCCTATTGCTTCTGCAATTTGTTCCTGAGTAGCACCATATATTTCACGAATTAATTTAAAATTATTCATCATAAGCACCTCACTTTACAATATAATTGTACCACATTTGTAGTGTATTGTCAAGTACCTTTTGTAATATTTGTAATATTTTTGTAGTTTGTTGTAAATTCAATAGCTGATAATTATGTATAATCAGTTTTTATTGTAAAGACCAATAATTAAGAATAATACTACCCCCTGTTTTATTGAACATTTTTATTTGCAACATTTCTGCTAACAATTCCCTTTTGGCGTTCGCGGGCGGGAGAATTCGCGATATAATTAGCTTACATTTTATAGGAGGTTAATTATGAAGTCGATACTTGAGGAGTTGTTTTACGGAAATATATGTCCTAACACAGACTGCCGTAGCAAAGAAAAAGACGTCAAGGAGCTTATGGTTTACATAGCAGATCATCGCAATGCGCTCAAGGGTGAGCTCACGGACAAGCAAAAGGAGATTTTAGAAAAGTTTGATGACTGTTGGAACGAGCTTACCGATATCAACGAGCGTGAAATTTTTGTTTATGCGTTCAAGCTTGGCGCTCGAATTGCTATTGAAGTCCTCTCAAGCAAGGAGTGAGGTGGCATTATGACAGGTTGTGTTGCGGAACGTAATGGTGTATATTACGTTCGATTAAGCTATTATGATAGAAATCACAAAAGGCGGGACAAGTTCATAAGCACCGGGCTTTCAGGTCGAGGTGCTAAAAAGAAAGCAACTGCTATGATTGAGCAGTTGATTGAAAAATACAAGTATCTTGAGAAAAGTGATCATCCAGCCAAGATGGCTGACTATCTAATAATGTGGAAAAATCTTCGCAAAAGTGAGGTCGCTGAAACCACTTATGACGGATATCACACCTATATTGATAGGCACCTTGTTCCCTATTTTAGAGATCTTAATTTGAATATTCAAGATATCACTGCAGGGCATATTTTTGATTACGTCAACTATCTTTCCAATGACGGTGGCAGAAAGGATAACAAGATTGGTGGGCAATCCAACACCTCAATTAGAAAGATTATCAGTATTCTTAGACAGGTATTTGAATATGCCGTTCTATATGGAGATATCAAAATCAACCCTGCCCTTCAACTTCCCTTGCCAAAGACAACCAATAAAAAAGATGAGCGTCAAGTTTTCCTGACATCCGAAGATGCTCAAAAAATGCTTGACGCTTTTCAAAATGAAGAGATTGGACCTATCGTTTATGTTACGCTTTATTATGGATTGCGAAAATCCGAAGCGCTTGGTCTTCGTTGGCAAGCCGTTGATTTTGATGCTAACACCATCACGATAAATCATACTGTGGTTGGCAACGGTCATATTGTAAGAAAAGATACCACCAAGACATACACAAGCCGACGAACTTATGAGTTGCTCCCCGATGTTAAAGCCTTACTTTTGAAGCTAAAAGACCAACAAGATGACTACAAGCGTAGGCTTGGTTCTGGCTATCATATGAACGACTATATATTCAAGAATCCTAATGGCGTGCCCTATCGTCCCGATAGCCTCACACGGAGTTTTAAGCGCGCCCTGGCTCGTCACGGACTTCCTCAAATGCGCTATCACGATTTGCGGCACTCAACAGCGAGTATTCTTGTTGATAAAGGCTGGGACATCAATGATATCAAGGAATGGCTCGGTCACGCGGATATTTCAACGACAGCGAATATTTATGCGCATATTAGTCATAGACATAAGGTTTCACTTGCTAAAAGTCTTAATGGGGCGTTGAGTTTTGGGGAGATTAACGAATAAGATACTTAAATAGTATGTTTCTTATAGAAAAATCACCGAACAGAATAGCTCGGTGATTTTTTAGCACTTATCAAATTGAACTTAGTGACTCAAGACGAGTTTTAATAGTAACTGATAAGATAGCAATTGCTTTCAGGGTGCTATCTAACATTTCATCTACAATTCTATAATCAATATCTTCATATTTCTCGTCAAAAAGTGATTTTCCAAATTCAGCCCAACGGATTGAGTCATCATGAATAATTTTTACAATTGCAGTTGAAGAAACTAGGACATCTTTCGGAATATAAGCTTGGTGAATTAGAGTCTCATTTCTTATTTCTTTAAACATATCAGCATATCTTCCAAAACATTCTTTGAAATATTCGCATTTCTTTATATATTCAGATTTTTCTCCTTTTTCCATACAGTATTTCAAATCATGGATTAATGGCACCATTTCTGCAATAATAGGCTCCATTTTTTGATAATACTGCATCTCACGATCGAGTATCATTTCATATGCACGAGAAGAACGAGAGAGTTGATTTCTATATTTTTCAACCTTTTTTTCAAAAGTAGAATCTATGCTAGTTTCTAAGAATTTCAAAAACAACTGTTTAAATATAGTTAATAGACCTATTAAAGCTATAGATCCGCCACCAATTGCTACAATAATATCTTTTATTAATTCCGACATAATGCCTCCATAAAAAATAATCTTTTAACTTAAAATGAATTAGTTCAATTTTTAATATATTAATACAACTTAATCGCACTTGTGATAAAAAGAAGTAGCATTATTGAAAAGCTCTTCACTCGTTCTTTGCAATAATTTTATAACTTCGTTATATAATTTCAAATTAAAATATTTATCAGAGATTTCTTTTTCTCCAACTAAACGAATATGCACCCTGTTTCTAAGATCTATTAGTTCTTTTATTCTCGATAACTCTTCTGAAGAAAAAGAAGTAATTCCTAAATCATTTATACGTTTTATAGCTTCATACGAACGAAAACGTTGATTCTTATTGAATGATTTTTTACAATTACGCTTTCTTTTGCACTCTTTAGAGTCACAGCAAATTTGATTTGCGCACTCTAAAACCATAGCCTCAAAAATTGCAATTAAATTTACTATTGCACTTTTGTACATCACAGTAGCTACAGGCCCCCAAAAGTAAAAACGATTTATCAAAAAATTATGTAGATCAGACAATTGAAGCGCATACCCAATATTACTTCTAACAACCCAATTAGAAGCTATAGTACGCAAATGATATTTATTTAATAAATACTCTTTTTTTCTAATATACCCTATTGGAATCTTTATTTTATTCTCGTCATCAAATGCAAAATTTTCTTCTGGAACATTTAATCCTTCGCTTCTCAATAAATTTTCATTCTCTAGAAGCAACTCGGTTATTTTTTTATTGTTTTCTTTAATTTTTTCTTTTGTTTCTGCTGAAATATCCATAAGCACCTAAAATCATCTTAAGCAAAATACCAACGACCATTTTTTATAATAATAA
>JAZRFY010000019.1:0-18335 GCA_045643885.1 Eubacteriales bacterium
TAGCACTTAACGTCAGCTCTGGGGCCGTTTGAGAATGCCTTTTCAGAAAGAACGTGAACTTCTTCTGTATAGGGATCAAACTTTGTTTCAACGTATGTAAAGCCGTTGATTCTGGAGATGATGTAAGCTGCATCCTTACCAAGACCGTTAAGGATTACTCTAAGGGGCTTATTTCTAACCTTGTTAGCATTGAGAGCGATCTTGATAGCGCCTTCAGCTGCTGCAAAGGACTCGTGACCTGCAAGGAAGCAGAAGCACTCTGTCTCTTCAGAGAGGAGCATTGCGCCAAGATTACCATGGCCAAGACCAACCTTTCTGTTCTCGGCAACGGAGCCGGGGATACAGAAGGACTGAAGTCCGATACCGATAGCAGCTGCTGCGTCAGAAGCCTTTGTGCAACCCTTCTTGATTGCGATAGCAGCGCCTACTGTGTATGCCCACTTTGCGTTTTCAAAGCAGATGGGCTGTGTTTCTTCAACGATCTTGTAAGGATCGATGCCGTATGCATCGCAGATCTCCTTGCATTCGTCGATAGAGTTGATTCCATATTCATTAAGAGCAGCAAGGATCTTCGCCTCGCGTCTTTCGTAACCTTCAAATTTTGCCATTGTACGCTACCTCCTTATTATTCTTTACGGGGGTCAATGTACTTAGCAGCATCATTGAATCTTCCGTATGTTCCTTTAGCCTTTTCATATGCCTCGTTGGGTTCGATGCCCTTCTTGATGAAGTCTGTCATCTTACCAAGAGATACGAATTCATAACCGATAACTTCGTTGTTTTCGTCAAGAGCCATTCTTGTGCAGTAGCCCTCTGTCATTTCAAGGTATCTTACGCCCTTTGCCTTTGTGCCGTACATTGTACCTACCATGGAGCGTTCGCCCTTACCGAGGTCCTCCATACCTGCACCGATAACAAGACCGCCGTCAGAGAAAGCGGACTGAGAACGACCGTAAACGATCTGAAGGAAAAGCTCTCTCATAGCTGTGTTGATAGCGTCACAAACAAGGTCTGTGTTAAGAGCTTCAAGAAGTGTCTTACCGGGAAGGATTTCTGCTGCCATAGCTGCAGAGTGTGTCATACCGGAGCAACCGATTGTTTCAACAAGTGCTTCTTCGATGATACCGTCCTTAACGTTGAGGGAAAGCTTGCAAGCTCCCTGCTGGGGTGCACACCAGCCTACACCGTGTGTGTAAGCGGAGATGTCGCTGATCTGTTTTGCTTCAACCCATTTGCCCTCTTCGGGAATGGGAGCAGGACCGTGCTTGGGGCCTTTAGCAATTACGCACATGTTCTGTACTTCGTGAGAGTAGATAAGTTCTGCCATAATTTTTGATTTCTCCTTTTTAAAATAAATCGTATAACAAATTTTTGCATCAAATGATGTTTGGATGATTTCTCATCCGATACAGAGCTTCAATTAAGCAAGGATCTCGCCGTAAACTACGCCTGAGCAGCCTGCTGCGTTGGATTCGTCTGTATCGATATGCATAGCAGCCGCGAAGCTGGGGCTAACGCGAACTACAACGTCGTCGAAAATAAGAGCGCGATCTGTGTCGAGCTTAACCTTAACGATCTGCTTGTCAGAAACACCGAATGCCTCTGCGTCTGCAGGTGTCAAGTGGATGTGACGCTTTGCCGCGATAACGCCCTGAGCGATTTCAACCTCACCCATAGGACCGCGAAGAAGGCATGCGCCGCTTTCTGCGATGTCACCGGACTCTCTTACGGGAGCAACAACACCGATGGAACGAGCATCTGTAAGAGAGATCTCAACCTGGTCTGCATTTCTTGCAGGACCGAGAACGCTCATCTTAAGAGAACCCTTAGGACCAACTACTTCAACCTTTTCTTCGCAAGCGTACTGACCGGGCTGAGAAAGATCCTTCTTCTTTGTGAGCTGGTGACCTGCGCCGAAAAGTGTTTCGATTGTGCTCTGAGACAAGTGGAGATGTCTTGCAGAAGTTTCAACTAAAACTTTGTTTGCCATATTTAATTACCTCATATAAAAGATTTTTAACTTTGTTGATAATATATCATACATAGTAAGTATATCATATTTTTTTATAATTGTAAATGTGTTTTTTGAGATTTTTTTGACGATTGATAAATATTTTCAAACAAAAATGGGCAAAATAGAATAAACGACTCACAAAAAGGAGAAAAAGGCAATAAATGCTGCCACACAAGGTACTTGCGCCACTGCTCGTGGAGATCCATCTTTTCAAGGGCGGACGAAGCACTCGCGTGATGAGTGCGAGCAACCCATACAAATAAAATTTCAAGGAGATTCTATGACTTCCAACAAAGAAATCAATGATATAAAAGAGCTTGGCTCCATCGACGTGGCAAAGCCCAAATCCGACGAAAGCGGAATTCGCGTGCTTTCGATAATCGGTCAGATCGAGGGGCATTATGTAAGTGATCAGTCCCAAAAGACCACCAAGTATGAGCATCTCATCCCCTTGCTCGTTGCCATGGAGCAAAGTGATGAGGTCAAGGGACTGCTCATCGTCCTCAACACGATGGGAGGGGACGTTGAGGCAGGGCTCGGCATTGCCGAGCTTATTGCATCCCTTAGCAAGCCAACTGTCTCCCTCGTGATAGGCGGCTCTCACTCGATTGGCGTTCCCCTTGCCGTTTCGGCTCGAAAATCCTTCATTGTGCCGAGTGCGACCATGACTCTCCACCCCGTGCGAGTGAACGGACTGGTTGTCGGTGCACCCCAGACCTACAATTATTTTGCAGATATGCAAAAGAGGATAGTGGACTTCATATGTCGCAACTCCCGTGCAACACCCGACGCGATAAACAGGATGATGATGCGTCCCGACATGCTCGCGACCGACGTCGGCACGGTGCTTGACGGCAAGGAGGCAACAGTATGCGGTCTTATCGATCGCGTTGGGGGACTTTCCGACGCCCTTGAGGAGCTTGAAAAAATGATTGACGAAGCATCCGTACGCGAATAGCCCTTGTTTTTTCCACAACGTTGGCACAAACTATGTAGGGACGGGCGTCCCTGCTGTTCGTTTCAAACGCAAACTAACCCTTGACGCCAAAGCACTCCCCTTTCACTCCTCCATTGGAGTGTACACCACGTTCATCGGTGGCAATGCCGTGGCATCTATAAGGTTATTAAAATACTTGTCATCATCCTCAATCTGAATGTTCACACCCTCAACGTGCAAAAATCGTGCCGTGGCATATCGATAGGTCGATAAAGGTCGGTCGAGTGCGTCATTTGATTGCGCACAGATGAGGATCCCACCGTTTTCCGTAAATCCTGATACGATGAGTGAGTGATAAAACCTTCCTTGCGAGTTTGCAAGCTGAACGACGTCCCCGATTTCCACAAGCTCCCTTTCGACAACCGAGCAATACGGGCCAAGCCTTTCGTTTTTGGGTAAGAAGTCGCCAAGACCACACGTAAACTCATAAAATTCCCTCACTCCCGTCCACGACGGAGAACGGTTTTCCACATTCTCATAATACCAACCGAAGACCTCGGTCGGATCCATAACAAGTGAGCCTGCAAGCAGGCTTTGGGAAACGAAATTCGTGCAATTTCCTCCCCCGCCGGTGAAATCAAAAAACAGTGGATTTCTCGAAAGCGCCCACCGTTTTGCATATTCCACTGCCCTTTCGCGATCGTATTGCTTTGAAACTATCATAAATCTTCTCCTTTACTTGATTTTTAATATTCTATGCAAAAAATCGACCTTGTTTTCCTAGTTTCGTAGGACGGAAGGCCGATTTTTTGTTTGTATTTTTGCGAAATTTTATCGTACAAGCAAAAAATCAAAGGTTTGGCATAAGATTAATCAAAAAGCACACGGAGGTCGCTATGCTAACCTTGATTTTTGGTTTTATATTCCACGTATTTCACGTGATCTTGGGTGTTTCGACACCAAGCAATAAATTCCCACCCCCACTTTCGCAAGAGGAGGAGATGAAGGCATTCAAGCTCATGCACGAGGGGGACGAGGAGGCAAGGCAGAGGTTGATTTTGCACAACCTTCGACTTGTTTCGCACATTATAAGAAAGTATTATTCAGCCTCTCCCGACAGTGAGGATCTCATTTCGATCGGAGTGATAGGACTTGTCAAGGCAGTTGATACCTTTAAGGTAGAGAGTGGAACGAAATTTGCCACCTATGCTGCCCGTTGCATTCAAAATGAGGTGCTTATGAGCTTCAGGGCGCAGAAAAAACGGAGTGGAGAGATATCGATAAACGAAACGATTGACGTTGACAAGGACGGCAATCCCCTTACCTACATGGACATAATAAGCACAAGCGAGGATCTTTCGGAGGATCTTGACAGAAAAACGCAGATAGAACGCGCGATCAAGATGATAAAAAACCGTCTTGACGAGAGGGAGAGGCAGATAATCGTGATGCGATACGGACTTTTGGGGCTTAAGCGGAGCTACACGCAAAAGGAGATAGCCGAACGCCTCAACATCTCGCGTTCCTATGTCAGTCGCATCGAAAAAAGCGCCCTCGATAAGCTGAGAAATGCACTCGGCGGGCAATCGTAAATGGGAGCTTACACGCTCACAAGAAGGGTGTCAAGCGCAAACCAACTTTCAATACCAAGAGTCTTTAGCAGATTTTCTTTGACGGCACAGGTACCTTCTTTTCTTGCCTGACTTCCGTCAGTCATTTACTTTACAAAAAATCCCCCGACTGATTCCGTCGGGGGATTACTTACACAATTTAGATTATCTTAGCAAGCTCCTCGATTTCCTCTTTGGTGGTTGCAAACGAGGTCGCGAAGCGAACGACGGTTCTGCCGTCGGGGAGCTTTTCCCAAAATCCGAAGCGGCATTTTTGAGAAATTCTCTCCATTTGCTCGTCATCGAGAATTACAAACTGCTGATTTGTGGGTGATTCGAGGAAAAATTCGTATCCGCGAGATGAAAAGAGTTCCTTTATCTCTTCTGCTCTATCTATCGCGTTCTTGCTTATTTCAAAATAGAGGCCGTCCTCAAAAAGTGCCTCGAACTGAACTCCCAAAAGTCTGCCCTTGGCAAGCATTGCTCCGTGCTGCTTGGTTTGGGAGAGAAATCGCTCTGGAGCTTCTCCCTTTGCGAAAACCACAGCCTCACCACAAAGCGCGCCCACCTTTGTGCCACCGATATAGAACACGTGGCAGAGTCTTGCAATATCCGAAAGAGAAACGTCCGTGCTTTTGCTCGCAAGGCCATAGCCAAGACGTGCGCCGTCAAGGAAGAGCTTCATTCCGTACTCATCGCAAAGCAAACGGAGGCTTGTCAGCTCCTCTTTGGAATAAAGTGTGCCGTACTCGGTCGGATGGGAAATGTATATCATTTTAGGAACGACCATCATTGAGTTGTTTTCGTCACTATAGAACGTTTCAAGGTAGGCTCTTGCCGCCTTGGAGTCGAGCTTGCCCTCCTTTTGAGGAAGCTCGATCACCTTGTGACCTGTAAACTCGATCGCGCCTACCTCATGGAGTGCGATATGGCCCGTGGTTGCAGAGATTACCCCCTCAAAGCTTTTGAGCATTGTTGAGATAACGACTTGATTTGCCTGAGTGCCACCCGTAAGGAAAAACACCTCACTTTCGGGAGAGTCGCAAGCTTTTTTTATTAATTCCTTGGCGTTTTTGGTGTGGATATCGTTGCCGTAGCCCGACATCACCTCACCGTTTGTCTTAATGAGTGCCCCAAGCACTCTTTCGTGTGCACCAAGTATGTAATCGCTTTCAAATGATAACATTTTGTACCTCTTTTGTGTTGTATTCAGCACCTACCAAGGGTGCATCGTGTCTGATTTTTGTTTGAAAGAGCCTGTTCTTCTCATCCGGCACCTTGCGGTGCCAGCTTTTTGCCCGGGAAGGCAAAAAGCACTTGAAAATCCACACTGACTCCGTAGGGACGGGCAATCTCGCTGCGGCTTGGCCACGCTCGAGCTTATCCCCAATATTTCTTATCGAGTGAACGAAGCTGAATTGCTTCGGCAACGTGTTGTGCAAGGATGACCTCGCTCTTATCAAGGTCGGCAATGGTTCTTGCCACTCTCAAAACGCGATCGTAACCTCGTGCCGACAAGCCGAGATTATCGTATGCCGACTGAAGAATGAGCTTTGCAGTATCGTCGAGGGGACAAAAGATCTTGATTTGTGAGGAGTCAAGATCTGCGTTAGGTCTTGCTTTAAATCCTGCCTTTGTCATTCTTGCGTTGGCAAAATCTCTTGCCGCAGTTACGCGTTCGCGAATAACTGCACTCCTTTCACCGGTCTCCTCATTTGAAGAGATTTCAGCATAGGTAAGGGACGGAAGCTCGATCTGAATATCGATTCTGTCGAGCATCGGGCCACTTATTTTCGAAACGTATCTCTTAACGTCGTCGGTCTTACAGGTGCATTCCTTTGTGGGATGACCGAAATAACCGCATCTGCACGGATTCATAGCTGCAACGAGCATGAAATTGCAAGGGAAGGTTACCTTGGCAAGTGCTCTTGTGATGGTTACCTTGCCGTCCTCGAGTGGCTGACGGAGAGTGTCCGTCACCTGCTTTGGAAATTCAGGAAGCTCATCAAGGAAAAGCACGCCGTTATGAGCAAGTGACACCTCACCCGGCATCGGATTTGCCCCACCTCCGACAAGGCTTGCCGCACTCATCGTATGGTGCGGTGAACGGAACGGACGGTTACAAAGAAGTGATTCTCCGTCCTTGATAGATCCTGAAATTGAATATATTTTCGTGCTTTCTATTGCCTCGTCAAAGGTCAGGGGAGGAAGAATGCCCGAAAGTCTTTTCGCAAGCATTGATTTACCCGTACCCGGAGGGCCAATGAGAAGGATATTATGGTTTCCGGCAGCAGCAATCTCCATGGCACGCTTTGCCAAGGACTGTCCTTTAACGTCAGCAAAATCCATTTCACATTCGCGAACGTTTTTAAGGAATCTCGTTCTGTCGTATTTATGTGGAAGCATCTCCAGATTGCCGTTTAAATGTCTTAAAAGGTCTGCGATGTTTTCTACGGGGATAACGTCGATCCCCTCGACTGCAGAGGCCTCCTCGGCATTTGCTTTGGGAACGTAAAACTCAGCAAAGCCTGCGTTTCTTGCGGCAACGCACATTGAAAGTGCACCGCGAACGCCCCTTACCTCACCCGAGAGAGAAAGCTCGCCCACAAAGCATTTTTTAGAGAGGTCGACGCCGGGAGAAATAACGGCTCCCGCGTGCAAGATTGACAAAAGTATGGGAAGGTCGAGTGCCGAACCCTCCTTTTTCTTATCGGCAGGGGCAAGGTTTACGGTAAGTGCCGCCACAGGAAATTGAATTCCACTGTTTGCGCACGCGTTGCGAACTCTCTCCTTGGCCTCCTTAACTGCCGTATCGGGCAGACCTACGAGATCGAATTCGGGTATTTTATTTCTTGCCGAGCATTCAACGGTAACGATGAAGCCATCGATTCCCGTGATGCCTGCGCTATATACCTTTGAATACATATTTTCCCTCCGATCTCAATTTATTTTTCTTTGGTCGGCTCTCTGCCGACTGCAAGAAGATATTCATCATAGGTTGATATCACCTTGAGCGCCTCAAGGAGCGCGTTGGGTGTCATTTTGGGCGGCAAGCTGAATTTTTTAGCCAATTCATCGCGCTTTGATGCTGAATTTTCAGCGCCTGTAAGTCCGTCGATGAAAAAATCCACCTTTGAAAGAGGATTTTCTGAAATCCTTGCAAGCTTTATGCTTGCCTCACCGTCAATTTTCGAGGAAAACGGTTCAAGGAGCTTATATAAAAGCTCAGCCTCCATTCCCTCAACGCCAAGAGTACCCTCCTTTGAAGGCTCTACCTTGCGTTTTTCCTTTCCCTCGATACGAGGGATGTACAACTGAATGAGCTTGTCCTTTGGAACAAGGGACGAGATATGCGAACGGATGACCCTTCCGCCTCCGTCACTGTCGGTAAGGACAATTACCTTGCTCTTGCTTGCAAGTGCTCGGATAAGAGCCGACTTTTCACTTGCCTTGAACACTCCAAAGCCGTCGGTCTTGACGATAAGTCCCTCGCAAACTGACAAAAGTCTTAATTTATCGTATTTACCCTCAACTATGATAGGGTAAGCAATTTTCAATTTTTCCATCCTACCCTCCTGAAGGCTGATTTTTATTTTGGGTTATCCGATTACTCCCCTGCTCTGAGGATGTCCCCCACCTTGACCTCGAAGGGCACTTTAACGAAGAAGTGCATAAACGGATGGGGTGCCGACTCGATCGCTTCTCCCATAGAGTCGCGAAGGTCAACGATATCAAGTGCCTTTCCCACGGCAGAGGGAGAGATTATCTCGGCACTGTCACCGACCTTGCACTTGTTCTTTTGCATGAAGAGATAGTATTTTCCGTCCTCACTTGACGCATTAAGACCCTCGCAAGTCTCTTTTTCCTGTTCGTCCATCTCGCACGCGATGGCAAAATAGGCCTTTTCGCGAATGTAGCCGGTATTGCTTGTGAGCTGTGCATTTTCGATGGGATAATCGAAATAAAAGCCCGTGCAATACTCTCTGTGGCTGACGGATTCAAGCTCGCGCATCCAAAGGGGATCGAATTTATAATTTTCCTTATCGGCGTAATAAGAATCGATCGCCATTCTATAAGCGTTTGTAACTACTGCAGTGTAGTACGCGCTCTTCATTCTTCCCTCGATCTTGAAGGACTTGATCCCTGCCTCGATAAGCTCGGGAATGTGCTCGATCGTGCACATGTCCTTCGAGGACATGATGAACGTTCCAAGATCGTTCTGCTCGATCGGGATGGGAAGATCGGGACGCTTTTCCTCATAAAGAGTAAAATTCCAACGGCATGGCTGAGCACACGCACCGCGATTTGCATCGCGTCCTGTTATGTGGTGGGAGAGCATGCATCTTCCGCTGTAGGAAACACACATAGAGCCGTGCACGAAGGCTTCAAGCTCGATATCCTCGGGGATTCCTGCTCTTATCTTCTTGATTTCACCAAGAGTAAGCTCGCGTGCGAGAACTAGTCTTTTTGCACCGAGTGCGATATATGCCTTGGCAGCTGCAACACTGACGATGGACGCCTGTGTTGAAACGTGAATCTCCATTTCGGGCAAGATTTCCTTTATCGTAGCCATAACGCCAAGATCGGCAACGATCATCGCGTCAATGGGGCAACCCTTGAGTGCGGAAAGATATTCGCGAAGAACGGAATATTCATGCTCGTGTGGCATCGTGTTAACGGTGAGATACACCTTTTTGCCACGTGCGTGAGCATATTCCACAGCATCGTAAAGCTCGTCGTTTGTGAAATTATCTGCAGCACTTCTCATACCGAAAACGTTACCTGCAAGATAAACTGCATCAGCTCCGTAAAGGAGCGCAGATCTCATTTTTTCAAAATTCCCCGCTGGGGACAAAAGTTCAACCATAGTAATATATTACCTCAACAAATCAGTTTGCATTATTATTCAAAATAATTATAATATATTGCATGTCAACTGTCAAGGGGGAGTTGATTTCGTTGCTTGTTTGGTTAGTTGTTTCGGTAATTGTATTGAAAAATTAAAAGTTTTGTGGTATAATATTTCAACTGTTAAGGAAGGAAGTATCTGTTATGAACAAGGTTGAGCAATACATAGAAAAGCAAAATAAAATCATTTTAGAAGACAGAGAAAAGACCTTGATTGCATTAGGTCTTACTGAAAAAGAGTATTCCCCCGAAAATCATAAATCTTGGAAATACCCAGAATTCGACTATGTTAACGGTGAGAAAAAGTACTATAGAGATGTCGCTATTCAGGTAACCGATGAAGAATATGCACTTATTATTTCCAAGACAAAGCAAGTGAAAGAGATTAAGGAAAGAGAAGAACAAGAGCGACAGAAGGTGCAGAAGAAGGCATCTTATAGAATTATTAAGAAATGGATACCTGTCTTTGAAAAGCCAAAAAGCGAATGGTCTTCACCGAGCGAAGAAAAAAAGGTTGATAATGGTAGAAGTAAAATTGCATCAGTTTTTCGCACGATTGCTTGGATAATCGGTATTCCTACATTTATATCAGGCATCATTATTGCTTTTATAATAGATAGCTTTTTGCCTGTATTGATTGCCCTTTGTGCAGGAGCAATGGAAATGTTAATGTTCTATGCACCTGCAGCCGTACTTGATTACCTTGCCGAGCTCACATCAATTGCAAGAAACGGTTTCAAATATACCGAAACAAATAAATAAGAACATAAGGAAAACCACTAATTCCGTAATGGAGCTAGTGGTTTTTTGTTTTATCTTCGGTATTCAAAATGTCATTCAAGACATTACATTCAAATTGAACGATACCACGACGTTCCTTGCTACATTGCTTTTCAAGGTCGCAAGGACAACAAACTTCTCAATATCTCTTGCCAAGCCACTCTTTATATGATATAATAAAATGTCCTACTATACAAATTATTCATTTTAGGAGGTAAATATGGAAAATCGTATTTATTCCATCACTCTTGAAAAACTTGCAAAGGAGCTTGCTTTAGAAGAAATCTACATGCCACTCCCTGCTAACAAGATAAAAATTTCTAACCGTGAGGTTAATCGTCCCGGTCTTGCTCTTGCAGGATTTTTGACGGTCTTCGAGCCGTCCCGAATTCAAATTATCGGAAGAGCCGAGATGCAATATCTCTATGAAATAGGAAAGGACGTTGCCGACGCGCGCCTTGACGCCTTCTTTGCTCAAAAGCCCGTTGCTGTCATCATCACGACCAATTTCGACGTTCAGGACGAAATTCTCCTCCCCGCTAAAAAATATGGAGTACCCATCCTTCGCACCAAGGAAAAGACCTCTCCTACAATGGCAGCTCTCATTGCCTCCCTTAACACAAATCTTGCCAACAGAATCACTCAGCACGGCGTTTTGGTTGAGGTTTTCGGCGAGGGTGTTCTCATCCTCGGTGAAAGTGGCATCGGTAAGAGTGAAACTGCCATCGCACTCGTTGAACGCGGTCACCGACTTATTGCCGACGATGCCGTTGAGATCAAGAGAGTTTCAGCAAAGACACTCGTAGGTAGCGCTCCCTCTCTCATCAAGCACTACGTTGAGCTTAGAGGAATCGGTATCATCGACGTTCGCCGTCTTTACGGTATGGGTGCTATCAAGGATACTGAAAAAATCGACCTTGTTATCCACCTTGAGCAGTGGGTTGAGGGCAAGATGTACGACCGATTCGGTCTTGACGACCAGACCTATAACATTCTCGGCATCGACGTTCCCTCCATCACCGTTCCCGTTCGTCCCGGTCGAAGCATCCCCATCATTCTCGAGATCGCGGCCATGAACCACCGTCAGAAGAGAATGGGCTACAACACTGCTGCCGAGTTTGAAAAGCAGCTCATCGAACAGATGGAGGCAGCTGCGGATGAGTAAGAAGTGCGAAAATTACGGTGCTATCTCGTCCATATACGACAACATAAATTCACACGTTGACTACATTGCGTGGGCAGACTTTTTCGAAGCGTGCTTTGATAAGTATCTTCCCTCCCGTCCCGAGCTTGTTCTCGACCTCGCGTGTGGAACGGGCAGTATGACTTTGGAGCTTGCCAAGCGAGGATACGACATGATCGGCGTTGACGGCTCATACGACATGCTCAACGTTGCCTTTGACAGAAAATACGACCTCGAGCTTAAAAATGACGTTCTTTTCTTGCTTCAGGATATGCGAGAATTCGAGCTTTACGGAACGGTCGGCGCGATAACCTGCTGTCTTGACAGTCTTAACTATCTTACGGGAGAGGGAGAGCTTGACAAGGTTATTTCACTTGCACACAACTATCTCGATCCCGACGGGCTCCTCCTTTTTGACGTAAACACTCCCCATAAATTTGAGAACGTTTATGCACAAAACACCTATGTTTATGAAGAGGACGATTGCAAGAACGATTCGTTTTGCGTGTGGCAGAACTATTATGATAAGAAGACCGGACTTTGCGACTTCAGACTCACCGTTTTTGAAAAGACGGAGGGTGAGGAGGTCTACTCACGTCGCGACGAGGAGCAATGCGAAAGATGTTATTTTAAGGATGAGATAATCTCCCTTCTCGAAAAGAATCATTTTGAGCTTATCGGCTTTTATTCCGACTATAATTTCACCCCTGCCAAGGATACCGACGAGCGTTGGTACGTGGTGGCAAGGGCAAAGAAATAAGGAGATTTTATGGAAAAGGTTATAGGAAAGATAAAATCCTTTCTTTTAGGACTTAACAAAAAGCAAAGGCTTATTTTAACTGCGACAGGAATTGCCCTTGCGTTTGCCCTTATCGTTTTCCTTGTGCTTTATCACAACGGATATTCAGGTGTACACAATTATTCAGGTGCCGACGAGGGACAAATAAAGGTCGCGTGCGTTGGTGACAGCATCACCTACGGACACGGAATAAGCTCCTGGTCAAAGAATAACTACCCTGCCGTGCTTCAGGATATCCTTGGAGATAAATATCACGTGCAGAATTTTGGTCACAGTGGAGCTACTGCATCGGACGAGGGCGACCAGCCCTATACCAAGACAAGTGAATATAAAAAGAGCCTCGAATACGATGCCGACATCCTTGTTATTATGCTTGGTACAAATGATTCCAAGCCCGAAAACTGGGTGAGTGCCAATGATTTCAGAAGCAGATACGATTCACTTATCGAGTCTTATAAAAAGAATAATCCCGACCTGAGAGTCATCGTTTGCACACCTGCCTGTGCCTTTTTCTCCAATGGAAAAACAAGTGGCACAACAAACTATGATATCCAACCTTCGGTTGTAACCGAGATATATTATTTCCTTCGCACCTATGCAGTTTCAAGCTCATATGAGCTTGTTGATATCTACGATATCACCAAAAACCATGCAGAATGGTTTGAGGATAATATCCACCCCTCAGCTGACGGCGCAAGAGCAATTGCCGAAGCAGTTGCTAAAAAGATAAGATAAAATAAAATCCATCAAATAAAAACGAAAGGTAAGCGTTATGACGAAGCTTATCACTCAAGAGGATTACGACAAAAAGAAAAAGGAAATTCTTAATCTTTGATAAACAACAAAAAAAGCCACCCGTTTCTCTCTGCATTCTTAGCGGAGAAATAGGCAGGCACATAAAATTCGGCAGAGAACTTGTTTTCTCTGCCGATTTGTGGTATAATGGGGCTAACGGAAAGCCTCCCTCCGAGAGGAAGGGGGACCGCGTTAGCGGTGGAAGGAGCCTGCGTGACTTTAGGTTTGGATAAATCTTATTGTATCGCGCTCTCCCTCAGTCGCCTACGGCGCCAGCTCCCTCCCGGAGGGAGCCTCAGGGTACGCTCAACTTTAGAGGTATGGGCTTTGCCCGAAGCATTTGTAATACAAAGGCGAAACTGGCGATAAAACAGAACGACAAACAGGAGTTTAACAAAGATATATTATGGATAATTTGACTTATGAACAAATGCATGATGAAAATGATATAATGATTCCTAAACTTAAAGAAATATATCGACTCCCGGAAGTTTCAAGATATCTGAATATTAGTGATAATTATTTTTGCTATGTCACCAAGACCTACGGTGTATATTTTTACAAGGTGTGGAATAAAGACGAATTGATTGGCGCAATACACCTTGAACTAAACGAGAATTTACTTTATATGGATATTCTGATATTTCCAAAGTTTCAAAGAAAAGGTTTTGCAACAAAAGTAATTGAAGATATTCAAAATGATATTTTCAAACTTAACTACAATAAAATTGAAATCTCTATTGATGAAACAAATAGTGCATCGTTAAAATTATTTGAAAGCGCAGGATTCACACGAACATCAAAAGACGATGAGTTAATAAACCTTGTTTATCAAAAAATAAATTGACATATTCCAATGTATAGAATAGCAACCCCCGGCAGACTTATGTAAAATCTGTCGGGGGTAATTATTTGCTTACTGCGGAGCAAATCTGTAAAATGTGATTTCTCCGCTAAGGACATTTCCCTTTGGGTGGCTTTGATTTTTGTTTTATTCAACGGGCTTTGATGCGAGATAGTTGTTGTAAATATCCGTCACGGTCTGTGCCATCTCTTCGTCCGAATAATCTCCGTTATTGGCAAAGTAGATCGCAAACTCGCCCTCGTCCGTGATGATGGGCACGTACATATATCCCGAAGAGGATATCTTTTCAAGTCTTGCACTTGTTTCTCCAAGCATTATGGATGAAAGGTCGGATGAGATTGTCGCGTCAAACTCAACTACCTTTGCAGTTTCGTCGGACTTGAGCATGTACCACATTTTACCCTTTCCGTTAATAAGGTCGATTCTTGCAAAGCAATATACGAAGGGATCTTCGGGGATGGATGCAGAATCGGGGGATTTGTCGGTAGCGATCAAGCCATAGCCTTCATAAACACCCTGATATCCAATAGAACCGAATGGGAGTGTGGGGGTATCACCGAAAGCGCCCTTCAAATAGGACAAATCGGTTGTCTTGCTTACTCGTTTGAAGCTTGAGGTAACGTAATACTCAATTTTGAGTGTGCCGTCAAGAAGGTTTCCTCCCCAGACTGCTCTAGAGGAGCTGATGCTTGTGCTTGACATTGTGGAATTTATGCCGAAATTCACATAGTTGCCGTTGCCTTCAAAGTCGATTTCAACGTATGAATAAGAGCCGGGTTTTTCGGTATCCTGTGTGAATCTGCAACGAAGCTCGGTGATGTAGGGAGCTTCCGTATTGCTTTGGTATGCAAAATAGCCCGTACCGCTTGAGGAGATTACCAAATACATTTTAATGCCGCGCTCTTCCATATAATTGGACTTTCCGCTGTATGATGTAAGCTCATAAGTGCCCTCGATAGCGCTCATTTTTCCACTGTTTATCAAATAACAACCGCTAAGTAAGGCAGAAAGGGACAAAATCAAGGTCAGCACCAAGGCAAGTGACAAAATTCTTTTAGAAAGCTTTTTCATATAATTTCCTCCTTGTCTGTGTTTTGGATGGGTTGCAACAAACACATTTTTATCGTGATTTAATTATATCATATCAAATAAATGGTGTCAAGAAATTTTTTACATAGGTTTAATTGGCAATCAGTGAATTTTCAAGGTCAAAATAATCAAGATTTGCAAAAATCGTAGACTTTTGACACGCGTTTTTTAAAATACTATTGTAAATGGCAAGGATATGTGTTAAAATAAATAAAAATCAAAGGAGGAAAAGAAGATGAAAACGCATAAAAGAATCATATCATTTTTGCTTGTTGTGCTTATGTGCGCAGGGCTCTTTTCCTGCATGCCCAATTTGAAAAAATACGTTATTATGTATGCCGACGAAAGGGCTGAGATCAGTGAGGAGATCGCACAAAGTGCGTCCTTTGAAAGATTCCTTGATAAAATGAATAAATTTGCCATCGATATAACGATGAGCGTTTCTGACACAACGGACGGAGTCAGCAATTTTTGCATTGCTCCTTCTTCGGTGGTGATGTCACTTGCAGTTGCCGTTGAAGGCTCTGACGGAGAAACAAGACAGGAGATGCTTGACGCGCTCGGAGTTAATTATGACACCTTCAAAAAATACATAAAGTACTACTATTCTCTTTACAATAGAAATTACACCTATATTGATGACTATGGAGTGGAGCAGGTTTCCGCCCACGAAATCCTCGCAACGTCGATCTGGCTTGACACCGACGTAAAATATAATATCGAATGCATCGATTCACTTGCGACCGAGTTTAATTGTGATTCCTTTTCCATCTCCTTTGGTGACGGAACGGGCTCAAAGCTCATCAATCAGTATATCGAATACAAAACGCACAGTGTTGTGCCGGGTAATGCGAGCATTTCCCGCGATACCGACGTTTCCATCGTCAGTCTCTTTCATTTGAAGGAGGTTTGGAACGAGCTTGGTAAGAGCCTTACGTTCACGGTTGGCAACGAGATGTTTACCAATAACGATAAAAGCACGGTTGAAAAGCAGCTCCTTAAAAGCTCTTATATGGAGGGGCAGATCTATAACGCGGGCAGATATACCTCGTTCCACATTGAGACAAAGCACGGATACAGACTCTATTTCATCGTGCCAAACTCGATCTATACGCTTGACGACGTGTTTACTGTCCAAAACATAAACACCATCCTCTCAAGAGCTGACGATAGATTTGTGGATAACGTAAACAAAAAGCTTCACTATACAAGAGTTATCTTCCCCCAGATCGAAATTTCATTCTCGGGAGATATCTCCGAAAATCTCAAAAATGATTTTAATATCACCTCCCTTTTTGATAAGGAGGCATGCGACCTTTCAAATCTTGCTGCGTCGGACGTGTATTGCAACGGATTTATCCACAATACAAGAATGTCCATTGACATGAAGGGCATCGAGGGTGCAACGATCAATCAGACTCAGCCCTCCATCAAGGACGACAGTGAGCATCCCGACTATGAAAAGGAATATCACGAGTATCTTGTTAACAGAGCCTTCGGCTTTGTGTTGACGGATGCCGACGGACTTATCCTATATTCAGGAAGAGTGAACACAGTGAAGTAACAAACGCTTCATATATATAATAGGGCAATAATAAGGCAATAACAAGGCAATAAAACGGCGGCAGAAAGCATTTTTCTGTCGCTTTTTTGCATCAAAAACGCCGTTTTTTAAGCGGTTTTGCCCTTCCTTGAGTGAAATTTTCAAAAAATGCTTGACAAAAAACAAAAATATGCTATAATACCATATGATGCGGACGTGTGCGTCCGTCTCTCTGTCGTGCAAAAATTTAGATCGAATTGCACGAACTTAAAGTCCATAGGGAGGTGTAAAATATGGAAAAGGTAATCAATACTTATGAAAACCTGTTCATCGTTAGTCTTGCAAACGGAGAAGATTCCGCAAAAGAGACAGTGAACAAATTCACAACATTGATAGCTAACAACGCTGAAATCGTTGACGTTGCTGACTGGGGTAAGCGCCGTCTTGCATACGCAATCAACGATGAAACAGAGGGTTACTACACTGTTGTAACTTTCAAAACAGCTTCTGATTTCCCTGCTGAGCTCGACCGTTTGTTCAACATTGACGAAAACGTTATGCGTTCAATGACAATCAAACTCGACGTTAAGGCTCTCGAGAAGAACAACGCTGCCAAGAAGGCACCCGTTGCAGAAGTAGTTGAAGTAGCTGAAGTTGCTGAAGAAGTAGTAGCTGACGCTGAATAATTTGTTCAAGGAGGTAAGCTAAGATGTCAAATCTCAACTTAAACAAGGTCGTACTTTGTGGCCGCCTTACAGCAGATCCCGAACTTAAGCAGACTCAGAACGGAATTGCAGTTGTTTCCTTCTCTCTCGCAGTAAATCGCAGATTTACAAGAGGTGCTGACGGACAGAGCAATTCTCAGGCAGATTTTATCAACTGTGTTGCTTGGAGACAGACAGCAGAATTCATTTCAAGATATTTCAAGAAGGGTTCTTCTCTTTGCCTTACAGGTTCTATTCAGACAAGAACATGGAATGATAATACAGGTGCTAAGCGTTATGCTACTGAGGTTGTTGTTGACGAAGCTATGTTCGTTGACTCCAGAAGCGATAATGCAGGCCAGTCAAGCTACGTTCCCGATGCTTACGGTTCTCCTTCTTTCTCTTCAGATGCGCCTAATTTTGAAGAGATCAAAACAGACGACGATTTGCCGTTCTGATTAAAGCACTAACGAAAATAATACAGGAGGATTCATAAAATGGAAAGAACAGAAAATGCTTCTCGTCCGGTTCGTTTCAACAACCGTAGAAGAAAAAAGGTTTGTATCTTCTGTGAAGATAAAATCGCTTATATCGACTATAAAGATTCTGCAAAGCTTAGAAAGTTCATTAGCGAACGTGGCAAGATTCTTCCTAGAAGAATCAGCGGAACATGCGCTCAGCACCAGATCAAGCTCACAACAGCTATCAAGCGTGCTCGTCAGGTAGCGCTTCTTCCTTACGTTGCTGACTAATATTTGCATTAAGTCAAATAAAAACACCGCTCAACCGAGCGGTGTTTTTATTTTATACGGTGGCCGCAAGGAGTATAGCCTGCAAAAAGAAATAAATTTGTTTAAAAAAGCCCAAACCCCTTGACACGCAAGGGGTTTAAGGGTATAATTGATAAGGTTTTGATAAGACTCAAAGCAAAAAAACAGTATGAAGGATGGAAAAATTCATGAAAAACATCAAAATTCTTTTGATTGCTATGGCACTCGTTCTCGTTCTTGCAGTATTTGCAGGTTGTGAGCAGACAGAATGCCAGCACACAGGCGGCGAAGCTACATGCACAGAAAAGGCAGTTTGCGAGCTTTGCGGCGAAGCTTAC
>JAZRFY010000020.1:0-38306 GCA_045643885.1 Eubacteriales bacterium
GTCGGTCATTCTGTCGCAATATTCTTTTATTTCAATTCCGTCTGTGTTGACGAAATCATTAAGCCATTTAATAGATAAATTCATTTTTCTTACCTCCTAATTAAAACTGATGTAAGAATCTAACGTCGTTCTCGTAAAGAAGACGAATATCGTTAACATGGTACTTGAGCATCAAAATTCTTTCAACACCCATACCGAATGCAAATCCACTGTATTCCTCGGGGTCGATACCACAGTTGCGAAGAACGTTGGGGTGAACCATACCTGCACCGAGAATTTCAATCCAACCCTCGCCCTTGCAAAGACGGCAACCCTTACCGCCACAAGCAAAGCAAGAAACGTCAACCTCGGCAGAGGGCTCTGTAAAGGGGAAGTGGTGGGGACGGAATCTGACTCTTGTCTCCTCACCGAAGGTCTTCTTTGCAAATTCCTCAAGAGTGCTCTTAAGGTTGCCCATTGTGATGCCCTTGTCAACTACAAGTCCCTCAAACTGGTGGAAGAGGGGAGAGTGAGTTGCGTCCATTGCGTCGGAACGGTAAACTCGACCGGGAGAAACTATACGGATAGGGGGCTTCTGCTGTTCCATAACTCTTGCCTGAACGGGAGAGGTCTGAGAACGGAGAAGGATCTTTTCTGTGATATAGAATGTGTCCTGAGTATCTCTTGCGGGATGATTTTCAGGAATATTGAGTGCCTGGAAGTTGTAGTAGTCATACTCAACCTCAGGACCTTCTGCGATGGTGTAGCCCATGCCGATGAAGATCTCTTCAAGATCTCTCTGCATTTTTGTGAGGGGGTGAAGGTGACCTCTTCTATAGGTCTTGCCGGGCATTGTAACGTCGAGCTTTTCGTCAACAAGAGCCTTTTCAAGGGCCTTTGCCTTAAGCTCTGCCTGCTTTTCCTTCATAGCATTTTCGATTTCCTCGCGAACCTCGTTTGCGAGCTGACCGATAACGGGGCGCTCCTCGGGAGAGAGCTGTCCCATACCGCGAAGAACGGCAGTAAGCTCGCCCTTTTTGCCGAGATACTGAATTCTCAAGGCTTCAAGATCACAGTTATCGTCTGCGATTTTAGAGAGAGCTTCTTCTTTGATTTTTTTCAAAGTTTCTTTCATTTTGTCTTTCCTTTCGAAAAATATATAGAAAATTTATATCAAAAATAAAAAACGCCCCCATCCAAAGAACAGGACGAGGCGCATAAATTTCTTTTGCACACGTGGTACCACCCGTATTTTTAGCCAAGCTAATACACTTACAAAGCTAACACTTTGATGCTCTTAACGCGAGCTCACGGGAGCGACTACTCATTTTTAAGGCAAATTTCACCGCACCGACTCCGAAGCGAAACGATATTTGCCTGCTCTTAAGTCACTTACAGCCGAGGCGACTCTCTCTGCAAAGAACACTTGACAAAATCAAACTTCATCATAGTCATTAAAGGGGATTATTTATTTTCAACACGAATATTATACCACATTAAATAAAAATTTCAAGAGGTTTTTTCTATTTTTATTTAATAAATAGCAAAAATCACCCCGTATTTTGATACGAGGTGATGAATTTTTGCATTTTGTTTTTAACGTTGACACAGTTTTGTGCTAACGGTTATATCAGTATTCCAACGGAATCGAGATAGCAAACGATGATTATTTGCAAAGCAAGTATTGCGGGAATACCGATCATGAACTTGAAATGCTTTGTTTTATGTCTTATCAAAAACATAGTAAACAGCATTGCCACAGAGCCACCGAGTGCAGATATAAGCAAAAGTGTTTTCTCAGGTGTTCTGCTTTTATCCCTTATCGCGCATATCTTATCCTTGATGGTCACGACAATCGCAACGATGGATATAAATGCAATATAAGGAATAAATATCGGATATTCATTCAATAGCTCAAGCATTACTTTTTGGGGAAGGAGTCCTTAAGACCAACAACTCTGTTAAAGGTGTTTTCGTACTTGGAGTCCTTGCAGTAGTAACCGTCGCGAACAAACTGGAACTTATCCCCTGCCTGTGCTTCGAGCAAGGAGGGCTCTACCTTACAGTGCTCAATCTTGATAAGAGAATCGGGATTGAGATAATCGTTGTATGTCTTGTCCTCGGGAATATCGTTTGTGTTTTCGATAGTGAAGAGGTTGTCATAGAGCATAAGAGTTGCTTCCTTGGCATACTTAGCTGAGAGCCAGTGGATAGTACCCTTGATCTTTCTTCCGTCAACGGGCATGCCGTTCTTTGTTTCAAGGTCAGCTGTGCAGTGGATTTCCTTAACTGAGCCGTCCTCGTTTTTGATGATTTCGTTGCACTTAACGATATAAGCACCCATAAGACGAACCTCACCGTCGGGCTTCATTCTGAAGAACTTGGGCGGAGGAACCTCTGCAAAGTCGCTTTCGTCAATGTAAAGCTCTCTTGTAAAGGGAAGGGCACGAGTGCCTGCACCCTCAACGGAGGGATTGTTGGGCACGTCAAAGTATTCTACCTGATCCTCGGGATAGTTGGTAACAACTACCTTGATAGGATTCTTTACGCAAATCTTTCTGAATGCGGTTGCATTAAGCTCCTCACGGATGCAATGCTCAAGCATTTCGATGTCAACAAGGCTGTTTGCCTTTGCAACACCTGCGCTTCTTACGAAATTGAAGATGGATGTGGGAGTATATCCTCTTCTTCTGAGAGCGCAAATTGTGGGGAGACGGGGGTCATCCCAGCCGTCAACCATGTTGTTTTCAACAAGGTAACGAAGGTATCTCTTGCTCATTACTGTGTGAGTAACGTTAAGACGGGCAAACTCTCTCTGCTTGGGATTGGGCTTGTTGTCGATACCGATATTGTTGATTACCCACTCGTAAAGGGGACGGTGATTCTCAAACTCAAGTGAGCAAAGAGAATATGTGATGCCCTCAAGCGCGTCCTGGATGGGATGAGCGTAGTCGTAGAGGGGATAGATGCACCACTTGTCACCCTGACGGTGATGGCTTGTGTGAACGATTCTGTAGATAGCAGGGTCACGCATGTTGATGTTGGGAGAAGCCATGTCGATTTTTGCACGGAGAGTATGTGTGCCGTCCTCGAATTCACCCTTTCTCATTCTCTCGAAGAGGTCGAGGTTTTCTTCAACACTACGATTTCTGTAGGGGCTCTCCTTACCGGGCTGTGTAAGAGTTCCGCGATATTCTCTCATCTCTTCTGCGGAAAGATCGCAAACGTATGCCTTTCCGTCCTTGATGAGCTTTATTGCAAACTCATAGCACTTGTCGAAATAGTCGGAGCCGTAATAGATTCCACCGGAGGGGATAGCGCCGAGCCAGTGAAGGTCCTCGTAGATGGACTCAACGTACTCGTTATCCTCTTTAGCGGGGTTTGTATCGTCGTAACGGAGGTTGAACTTACCGCCGTACTTTTTTGCTGTTTCATAGTTGATCATGATAGCCTTCGCAGAGCCGATGTGGAGATAACCGTTGGGCTCGGGAGGGAATCTTGTTATAATCTTTATATCGGGATTCTCACTAAGATCCGCGTCGATGATGTCATGTATAAAGTTAGAGCTGATTTCTTCCATTGTTTTATCCTCTCAAATTAGATTTTTGCAATCATTGCATCGATTCTTGCAAGTGTTTCATCCTTGCCAAGAATCTGCATTACAGTATAAAGGTCTGGTGCGTTTGTCTTGCCTGTTACGGCAACACGGATGAACATTGAAACGTCAGCAACGTTTCCACCGAATGCCTCGGGATTCGCCTTATATTCCTTCATATCTGCAGCATAGCCAATCTCTGTTGCGATGCCCTTGATCTTTTCGAACCAAGCGTTCATATCGTCAGAGTAGTCATAGCTTTCCTTGAAGAGCTCAAGAGATTTCTTGATATCCTCTTTCTTGAAGTTTTCGGGATATTCCTCCTTGATTTCGAAGATGGGAGCGAAGAAGAATCCCATATAATCCTTTGCATCGGACCATTTTGCAAGGTCCTTTCTGGGCTTTTTGCCTCCACGGCCGATGGCAAGAATCTGCTTGGACATCTCTTCATTTTCCTTAAGGAGAGAAGCAAATTTCGCATCAAACTCTTCTGCCCAGTCAACAAGTCTTTCGTAAACTGTTTCAGCATCCATTCTGGAGATTACGTTTTTTGAAACGTCGGTGAGCTTATTGATATCGTAAAGGCAACCGGAGCTTGACATCTTCTTAAGAGAGAAGGGGAAGTCGGTGTACTTCTTGTCGGGATTTTGTGCGTGCCAGTCCTCGTAGTTGGAGTTGAGAAGTGTCATAACGTATTCAACAACGCAGTCCTTGTCGTAGCCAAGCTCTCTGTAGTATTCCATGTTAGAGCCGAGGTCACGCTTTGAGAACTTCTTCTTTGAGCCGTTTTCACCAAGCTGCATGATGGGGGAGATATGCGCATACTTGGGAAGCTTGAAGCCGAGGTATCTGAAGAGCATGATGTGACGGGAAAGGCTTGCATACCATTCGTCACCGCGAATTACGTGAGTTGTTCCCATAAGGTGATCGTCGATTGCATGAGCAAAGTGGTAGGAGGGAACTCCGTCACTCTTCAAAAGCACCTCGTCACGATCGTTTTCGGGAAGCTCACGGTCACCCTTGATAAGGTCGGTGAATTTAATCTTTTTGTCGGGATCACCGTCGGAAAGCATGCGAAGAACGAAGGGATCTCCTGCCTCAAGATGAGCCTTAACCTCTTCGATTGTGAAATTACGGTTCTTGAGCATTTCTTCTCTCTGCTCACCCTGATCCTCGTGCCAGTCCTTAGCCTTAACCTCAGCCTTCTTATCCACTGAGTTAAGAGCCTCAAGCTCCTCCTTAGTAGTGAATACAGGGTATGCCTTGCCTTCTTCCACGAGCTTCTTTGCGAATACGTGATAGATATCAACTCTCTTGGACTGCTTGTAGGGACCGTAAGCACCGCAGTCGGTGAGATTTCCGTTTTCGTCAAGGATAGCACCCTCGTCAAAATTGATTCCGTAATAATTGAATGTTTTTATAAGACTTTCCGCTGCACCAGCAACCTCGCGCTTTGCGTCTGTATCCTCTATACGAAGATAGAATACGCCACCACTCTGGTGAGCAAGTCTTTCACCAACGAGAGTGGGGAAGAGACCGCCAAAATGAACGAAACCTGTGGGGCTTGGTGCAAATCTTGTTACCTTTGCACCCTCGGGGAGCTGACGCGCAGGATACTGTGCCTCTACCTCTTCGGGAGTTTTAGTAACGTTGGGGAAAAGTAATTCTGCTAAAAGCTTGTAATCCATGTTTGTGTTTCCTTTCAGTGAAAGTTTATGTGTCAAAAATAATATTTAAGATTTTCAGTTGCCTGTCGCAACGTGGATGAGTCTCCGTGTCCCGGATAAATCCAACGGCTTTCCGTTTTTGCCATTTCGGTGAGCATCTTGATTGATTGCTTGAGTGCACTCATATCTCCGCCGTAGAGGTCGCATCTGCCAAAGCCTTCGGCAAAAATCGTATCACCTGTGATAAGTGAGTCACCCGTGTCAAAGCAAACTGAACCTTTAGTGTGCCCGGGAGTGTGCATTACCGTAATTTCTTCGTCTCCTAAAGAAAGCTTGTCTTGTGCATGTAAAAGCACGTCTGCTTCGTCTATTACGAAGTTGCCCCCTGTAAAGGTTGCAAAGGCATTCTTTCGTGAGTCGGTGAGCATTTCTGCATCAAGCTCGTGTACGTATACGGGTGCCCCCGTTGCCTCCTTAAGCTCCTTTGCACGCCAAATGTGATCGAAATGGCCGTGCGTAAGAAGGATTCCCTTTAAGGAAAGCTCTCTCTTTTTAAGCTCGGATAATACCGTTTTTTCGTTGATTGAAGGATCGATAACAAAGGCCTCTTTGCCGCTTTGGACAATAAAACAATTTGATGAAAAGCCCATGGGCTTCAATGCAATAATCTCCATATCGTCCTCCAATATATAAATAATCATAATATTATAGCACAAAAAAAATGATTTATCAATAGTGAATAATAAAATATATCCTTATTTTTTCTCAGCACAATCGCCAAACCATCAAAACATTGTGAAAAATAGACAAAAATTTAACATAATTTTCTACATTCAGTGTCTATAAATATCAAGAAATCTCTTGAAAAACAAGGAAAAAATGTGTATAATAGATTTCAGGATGGAAAATAATTGCCCAAAAGCTCTATTTTGGTTAATAATTTAGCATTTTACATACTATGAAAACAGGAAAGGGTCCGACTAATCGGACAAGGTAAATCCCCATGCAAAACATCGAAACAAAAAGAATCAGAAACGTCGCGCTCCTGGGTCACAGTGGAAGCGGTAAGACTTCTCTTGTAGAGGCTCTTCTTCACGTTGCAGGTGCTTCTGACAGATTTGGTAACGTAACTGACGGTACAACTGTTTGCGACTACGATCCCGAGGAGGTTAAGCGTGGCTTCTCACTCGCATCAAAGGTTGCTCCCTTTATGTGGAAGAACACAAAAATCAACATGCTTGATACACCCGGTTTCCTTGATTTCGTTGGTGAGGTAAAGCAGACACTTCGCGTTGCAGACGCAGCTCTTATTCTCGTTGACGGTAAGGCAGGCATCGAGGTAGGTACAGAGCTTGCTTGGGACAATGCTCAGGCAGCAAAGCTCCCCACTGCATTCTTTATCAATAAATTTGACGATAACGAAGCAAGATACGGAAGAGTTCTTGACTCTCTTCACGAAAAGTTCGGTAAGAACGTATGTCCTCTTACAATTCCCATGGTTAAGGACGGCAAGGTTCTTGGTGCTATCGACCTTATTAAGCAGGAAGCTCACGTTTTCAACGATAAGGGTCAGCACTCCATTCAGCCCGTTCCCGAAGAATCCGTTGAGGCTATGAATAAATATCGCGACATGCTTATGGAAGCTGTTGCTACAACTGACGAAGACCTTATGATGAAGTACTTTGAGGGTGAAGAAATCACACCTATGGAAGCTCTTAATGCAGTTCATGAAGGCGTTATCCACGGTGATATCGTTCCCGTTCTTTGCGGTGCTGCAACAAAGCTTTGGGGCGTTTGGACACTCCTTGACGTAATCGTTGAATCCTTCCCCAGACATACTGCAAAGGGAAGTGAAATGCTCGAAGGCGGCGATACAAAGGAAATCGAAACTGAGGGCGAAACAGTTCTCTTCGTATACAAGACAGTATCCGACCCGTTCGTTGGTAAGATGTCCTTCTTCAAGGTTATGAACGGTACTCTCAGAAAGGATATGCTCCTTAAGAATACAACAACAGATACAAACGAAAAGATGGCTCACATCTATATCGTTAAGGGTAAGACTCAGACAGAGGTTGACGTTCTTTGCTGTGGTGATATCGGTATGACAGCTAAGCTTGCTAACACCAATACAGGTGACACACTTGCTTGGAACAGTGATATCCACTATGCAAGAACTGAATATCCCGAGCCCTTTATGGCTCAGTCCATTTCTCCTGTTTCTAAGGGTGATGAAGATAAGATTTCTCTTGGTATCACAAAGCTTTGTGAAGAGGATAAGACAATCAAGTTCGAAAACAACCCCGAAACACATCAGCTCGTTCTTTACGGTATGGGTGATATGCACATCTCCGTTATTGAAGCAAAGCTTAAGGCTAGATTTGGTGTTTCCGTTAAGCTTGATCTTCCTAAGATCGCTTATAGAGAAATGATCACAAAGAAGGTTCAGGTTCAGGGTAAGCATAAGAAACAGTCCGGTGGTCACGGTCAGTACGGTGACGTTAAGATCGAATTCTTCCCCGGTGAAGAAGAAGGTCTTACATTTACTGAATCTACAGTTGGTGGTTCCGTACCTAAGAACTTCCATCCTGCAGTTCAGAAGGGTCTTGAAGAATCCATGAAGCGTGGTGTTTACGGCTATCCCGTAATCAAGCTTGCTGCTAACCTCTTCGACGGTTCTTACCATGACGTTGACTCTAACGAAATGTCCTTCAAGATGGCTGCATCTCTTGCGTATAAGGAATGTATGAAGCTTGCTAACCCCGTTCTTCTTGAGCCCGTTGGTGATCTTGCAGTTACAGTTCCTGAGTCCTACGTTGGTGACGTTATGTCCAACCTTAATAAGCGCCGTGGTAGCGTTATGGGTATGGATCCCGCTGAAAAGCGCGGTTACACAACCATCAATGCAACAATTCCTAAGGCTGAAATCCTTGACTACACAATCACACTCCGTGCTATGACACAGGGTAGAGGTAGCTTTACATTTGTAGAAACCGGCTATGAGCAGGTTCCTATGAATATCGCACAAAAGATCAAGGAAGAAAACGCTACAAACGAAGAATAATTTTTCAAAGCATAAGCAGGTGGAGAATTCTCCACCTGCTTTTTATTTTGACAACAAAAAAGGCGCTCAGGTGAGCGCCTTTAATTATTGTTTTACTGATTGGATGTAAAGTTGAGAGTGTTCAAAACCTTGCCGTTCTCTGTGATTACTGCGATTACACAGCCTGCATAGTAGGACTTGCCGTTCCAGTTACAAGGAACGATTTCAACTGTGATTTCCTGACCTGCATAAGCCTTGAGCCAGTTGTACTGGTTAGAGCTTGAGGAGTAAAGAGTAATTTTATTTCCGTTAGGAGTCTGAAGCTTGATGTTTGAATAATATTGTGTTTCTTCAACAACAATAGTACCGGATGCAACGTAAACCTCTGTTGAATGGTCCTGATTTGCATCAAGAGCATAGAAATCATCAAGAGTCTTATCTGTGATGAAGGATGCTGTTGAATACTCGTAGTTACCATAGTAGTTAACCACTACAGTTGCACTTGTAATACAAGTTACACCGTATCCATTGTTGCCGCTGTTGAACTTATCTCTCTTACCTTCAACAACTACCTTCTGACCGATTGCAAGACCTTCCCAAACGGAAGTATCGTTTACAAGAACTGCGATAACGCCTGTTTCGTCGATAAGGTAGAATCCGTCCTTGTTAACAAGAGAAGGACCAACGATACCTTCAACCTTAACGATTTCGCCAACCATCTCGTCGATTGCCATCTCTACTGAAAGACCATTGCTTTCAACGGGAGCGTCAACTGTGATAGTAACTGTCTTGGATGTGGAGTATTCACCGTATGTAACTGTGATTGTTACGTTGGCAACACCGTTGTTTTTGCAGTTAAGAGTAACTGTTCCGGGAGTGTCAGTTGTGAAGTCAACAACACTCTTGTTGTCGGATTCATAGGAAATAGTTGCATTGTCAAATCCGAGAAGATCGGAAGAAACGCTTGTAGGAAGCTCCTTGAGAGGATTGCCTGTATATGTGGAAAGGAACTGGTCGATGCAGTGGTATTCCATTACGAATTCGGGAGTTTTGGAAAGATCGAATTCATATCCTTCGTCAATTACAACAACAGGAAGAAGTCTATAGAAGCATTCACTTGATGATGATTTTGCATTGATGGGAGAAAGATATACTGTGCAAATCTTGCCGTCGAACTCGTCAAGCCATGCAAAGTCGGAACCGTTGCACTGAGTGTATGTATACGCGCCTGTTTCTCCGTCAATGTCGAAGAAATAGTAGTTTACGAATCCGTTGCCGGGAACCTTCTTAACAAGAGCGTTTGTCTTGAATGTAGTAGTTGTAACGTTTTCTGTTACGGGAGTATCGAGAATCTCCTTAACAGTCTTTTCTTCGCACCAAGAGAAGTCAATCTCGTTTGTGCCGTTATCGTTTTCATAGAGAAGTGCACTTGAAATCTGGCAGCATCCCTTGTATCCGTGCTTGTTTGCGTTGCTTGATTCAGTATCAAGAATCCAGAGGTCCTTTTCGCCAAGAACGGTGATCTTGTTACCAACCTTAACCTGACCTGCGATATCACCATCGTATACGTAGATGGAGTTTGTGCCGTCGATAAGGTAAACGCCTGCGGGCTTCATGCCGTTAGCATATGTGATTGCAGCAACAACACCTGTAACTGAAATCTTTGTGCCAAGCTCAGCCTCACGAGCCTCAGCAACTGTCATCTGTGTGTAAGCAGAAACATCGATATCTTCCTTTTCGGCAGGAGTGAATTCGATGATTCTTGCGTTCTTGACCTGAGGAGTGCCGTTATGTGTATTGAGTGTGCAAGAAAGTAAAACTTCATCTCCCTTAACAGGTCTTTCTTCCATCTCGGAATATCTGAGAGCACCGTCAGCACTGTATGTGCCGTAGACGTAGATTTCACCTGTTTCGTCAGCGATTGTCATTTCACCGTAAGTAGGATTGCTAACCTTTACGATTGTGGCGCGAATGTAGTATCTAACTGTAGGTGCTGTGCTTGTTTCTGCTTTGGCAATCTCAATAGCCTCAGCAACTGTAACATACTTGATCTCGTCATCGGGGGTGGGATCGGGATCGGGATTGGTTTCGGATGATGATGTTGTGGACTCAGTTGTAGTATCCTCAACTTCTCCTCCGATTTTACAGCTTGCCGCTACTGATACGATCATCAAGAGCACAAGCAAGAGGGAAATGATTCTTTTGAAATTCATTGTCTTAACTCCTTAATATTTTGTTTTTAATACGTTTCCGTACACAATTATTTTATAATTAATAAGAAAAAAAGTCAATTATAAAATGTAAATTTTAGTGTATTTTGTAATATTCTTAAATATTGTGTAGAAAAGCTCCTTAAATAATGTATAATTTGTATAAATCGGGATATTGACAATGGGAAATATAAGTGTTAAAATGATAATGGATTTTTATTGCAAGGGGGCATTTTTATGAGCTTTAAAACCCATTTTGCTTTACAACTGAAAATGCATCCGTCAATGAAATTTCAGGACGTTATAAAGCTTTGTTATCAAGCGTCGTTTGGTGCAGAGCATCTTCTTTTGGACAAGGAAAGAGCTAAGGCTTATTTGATAAGTGAGTTTTCATCCGTTGAACCTACGGACGAGCCTCTTTTCGAACGTGTAAGTGATGACGTTTGCCGAGCAAATCTTGGCGCGTGGAAGAAGAAAAACTTGCCCATCGAAGAGCTTTTTGAGGCGTTTGTAAGCTCCGTTTCTGTAAAGGATGAGCCAAAGAGAGCATTTTTTAAATATTTATCCATAGCGGAAGGTGTAATGAAAGAAAATATGCATGATTTTTCTGTGGAAGAATGGCACAATTTTCTTGACTTATATCTTGAAAACGGGGTTTGTGCCGTGCATCACAGCGCAGAGTACAGAGAAGCCGAAAAGCCCTCTTATCGCATAATAAAGGTTGAAAATATCAAGGAGGAATGGTCATGACGTTTAAATTATTTGTTTCAGCAATTCTTAAGTTTTCACTTGGAGTGCTTCTTGTGGGAGCCTTGATATTTTGGCCTGCAGGCACACTTGAATTTGTCGGTGGATGGATATTGATGGGAATTTTATTCATTCCCATGTTTGCGGCCGGAATCGTTATGATGTTTGTAAATCCCTCACTTCTTCAAAGTAGACTTGATGCCAAAGAGAAGGAAAGAGAGCAGAGCATAGTAGTAAAGCTTTCAGGACTTATGTTTATTTTGGGGTTTGTTCTTGCCGGACTTGATTTTAAGCTTGGCTGGTCAAAGCTTCCCTTGTGGGTGAATATAACGGCAGCTGTTGTGTTTATTATTGCATACGTAATCTATGCCGAGGTTTTAAGAGAGAACACATATCTTTCAAGAACTATTAAGGTGGTAGAGGGACAAAAGGTAGTGTCAACCGGGCTTTACGGCATCGTGCGACACCCAATGTATTTTGCAACGATACTTCTTTTCATGTCAATGCCCTTAGTGCTTGGCTCACTTGTATCATTTGTCGTATTTTTGGCATATCCCTTCATCATTGCTGCACGAATCAAGAATGAAGAAGAGGTTCTTTGCCGTGAGCTTGACGGATACGAGAAATATAGAGAAAAAGTAAAATATCGAATGATTCCGTTTATTTGGTAGGAGATTTTTAGATAATGAATTTTTTGTTTGATTTGTACGGCACACTTGCCGATATAAAAACCGACGAGGAGATGCAGTCCCTTTGGTTTGGATTTGCATGGCTTTTGGGTGAAAGTGATATAAATAAGGTGAAGGATGAGTATCACGCCATTTGCAAAAAATACGCAGATGCCAAAGCTCACAAATTCGTTGAATTTGACTTTCTTTGCGTTTTCGAGGAGATGCTTGAAAATCGTGCAACCGATAAATCAAAGGCACCCGAGGTGGCAAGGGAATTCAGACTTTTGTCACGTCATAAGCTCCGTCCTTTCCCTTGCATAGCTGAAATTCTTAAAGGCCTTAAGGAGAGGGGAGCAGGAGTTTATCTTGTATCCAATGCACAGGCTTGCTTTACTCGTGACGAGATCGACGAGCTTGGCATTTCAAAGCTTTTTGACGGCATCCTTATTTCGAGTGAGGCAGGAGTTAAAAAGCCTGATAGAGCCATCTTTGACAAGGCTGCAGAGAAATTTTCCATCAGCCTTGATGAGTGCATCTACGTTGGAAATGACATGCACGACGACGTTTTGGGTGCACACAACGCAGGACTTAAAACAGTATATATCGAAACGGAGCAATCGGGAAAATATCCGTCCTTGGAGCTTCCCACACCAGACTTTACAGTTAACACTCACTTTGAGATGAAGGAGCTTCTTTTTTCACTTGCTGAGGGTAAAATATGTTAAGTATTAAGGATCAAAAAAGACGTCATCAAATATTGAACGGTAATCTTACCTCAACGATTATCAGTATTTGTGCTCCGATATTTCTGTATAATCTTTTCAATTCGTTCTATGCCGTGATAGACGGCGTGGTGGTTTCAGAGATTAACCCTGAAAGCGTTAGTGCAGTTTCATCGCTTTCACAAATTCAGCACCTGTTTTCATCACTTGGTGCAGGTATATCTGCCGGTGGTGGAATCATCGTTGCAAGATATTTTGGTGCAGGGGATATGGATAGAGCGCGATTCAACTCCAACCAAACCATATCCATTTCCAGTGTAATTATCGCGCTTTTACTTGCAATTTGTGTGCCGTTTGCCGTTCCCATCATGGATGCTTTGGGAGTTCCTGACGATCTTATAAAGATAGGCACAAGCTATTTTGTGGTGCAGATATTGACTCTTGCTTTTGTGTTCTATAACAGTGTGTTTATGGCAATGCAAAAGGCAAAGGGAAACACCAAAATAATGTTTTGGTTGAATATCCTTGTTATGATGATAAAGCTTGCACTTTCAGTGTTCTTTATTTTTGCTTTGGAGCTTGAGGACATCGTGTGGGTTGCCATTGCCACTATGATAGGGCAGGCAGTTATGTTTGTTATCCTTCTTTCGATGATGCTTAGCAAAAGTAACGTTTTCATCATCAGACTCAGCGAATTTAAGCCCGATTTTTCTGAAATAAAGCATATATTTGAGATTTCCTTGCCAATCTTTTTAGGAAAGTTTATATTTTCCTTTGGAAAGGTTAGTGTCAACGGTATGTGTGAAGGCTACGGTCATCTGGTGGTAGGTGCGCTTGGCGTGTCCAACAATATGTGTGGACTTGCCACCACACCGATAAACTCCTTTGAGGAGGGAACCTCCACAATCATCAGCCAAAATCTTGGAGCAGGCAACGTAAAAAGAGCGCTTGATACCTTTAAAAGATCGTTTATCATGGCAAGTATACTTGGAGTTATCGGATATATGATAATCAGATTCTGGTGTCAGGATGCGATTATCGAGCTTTATAATCAAAACGAGCTTGCTGAGGGTGCTGAGGAATTCCTTGCACTTATAAAAAGCATAAATAGATATGATTCGCTTTCCGTTTTGGCACTCGCGGTAAATTCTGCAACACTCGGTGTCCTCTATGGCTTTGGACAAACTAAAATGACTATGATTTTGAACATCAGCAGAGTTTTCGTTTTCAGGATTCCTATTCTTTGGTACTTGCAAAACTTCCATAGTGAGATAGGTGCAGAGGCGGCTGGAATCTCAATGGGAATAAGCAATATTTGTATAGCCATAGCATCTCTTGTGTGCCTTGCGATATTCGTGATAAATCTTAGAAAAAAGGGATATGCACTTAAATAAATACTTATAAAACGAAAAAAGAGAGGGATTTCCCTCTCTTTTGTTTTGGTGCAGATGAAGGGACTCGAACCCACATGAATCGCTTCACTGGAACCTGAAACCAGCGCGTCTGCCAATTCCGCCACATCTGCATTGTGCTTTCCTATTATACCACGATTTGATTAAAAGTCAAGTTGATTTGGCAAAAAAAGATAGCATCCACGCAGTTTCCTCTTTATCCACAGCTCCCAAGACACGGATAAGGCACACATATATTGCCACGGATATCAGTATGGAGGGAAGAAGACTGACGGGAAGAAACGACGATATAGCGCCTGCAAGATGAGTGCTTATCACTATCGAGGCGATGGGGATACCAAACCATTTGAACATTTTGAATTTCATTTTCGTGACCTTCACAAGCTTATAAATGCTTGCGCTTGCGTTGAATATCTCACTTACGATGATGAGAGTGATATATCCGTAGATGCCCATTTTGGGAATGAGTATCCAAACCATAACAAGTGAGCAAAGTGTATCGGTAATATTTATTACCATCGTATAAAGATGCTCGCCAAGTCCCTTAAGCATATTATCCACGGTGGTGTCAAGGTACATAAGGGGGACGATATGGGCTACAAGACGAATATATTTGCCTGCATCCTCACTTCCGTAAATTTGAGTGCCTAGATCTTTTGAATGATATATCATCACACCCGAAACTCCCACTGCAAAAATAATTGCAAGGTGGCAAACTCTTTCTGCCACGTATCTAATTTCGCGACGGTTGTTTTGAATTTTTAATTCTGCAAGCTCGGGGACAAGCAGTGAGGAAAACGAGTGTATAATTGCCGATGGGAAAAGCACGAGTGGCATTGCCATGCTTTGCAAGGTTCCGTATGCGGCAAGGGATTGTGCCCGGTTTGCTCCGCTTTTTTCAATGCCTATTGGGATGAGAATATGCTCGATTGTCAATAGTGCCGAACGAAAATAGGTGGATGCAGCAAGGGGGAGTGCTATCGAGAGCATCTTTTTTGTCGTTTTGCCGTCTTTGGGTTGCATTTCTTCATTCTTGAGGGGCTTTTGCTTGTCAAAAACGTAAAATAACAAGGATATTGAAAATGAGAGCATCTCCGAAAGTGCTCCGCCAAGCACAAGGCATATGCAGTGGGATTCTATGTCGTGTCCGAAAGCAAGGTCAAGAAGGGTTGCACAAAAAATGATTCTTGCCAATTGCTCGATAATCTGTGTGGTCGCATTTTTGTATACTCTTCGAACAGCTGTGAAATATCCGTTAAAGCAGGATGAAAGTGATATTAGCGGCAAGGTCGCGCCACATAATCTTAATGGGATCAAAGTTCTCTCGTCCTTTAATATGTGCAAGGCGAGTGGCTTTGAAAGGCAGATAAGAAGAGTGCTCGCAAGTGTGCCGAAGAAAAGGGAATATCCGATGCATTTTTGCATGGATTTGCGCGCTTTATGCTCGTTATTTTCACCGAGGGCATCCGAAACGAGACGCGTGGTTGTGAGATTTATACCCGAAAGTGCAAGAGTCAGAGCAAATCCGTAAACACTTCCAAGCAAGGTGTAAAGACCGAGTGCCTCAGCACCGATTTTCTTTGAAATATATGCGTTAAAGCCAACTGCAAGCCCACGAAGAGCAAGTGCCACAGCCGTCATAAGCGTTCCGTTAGCTAAATATTTTTTAAGCCTTGTCATTGTTTGTCCCCACATGTTTTTTGATAGATTATATGCAGTGACTTTAACGGTTATGAATTTATTAAAAGGTACAAAAAAGGAACGGATAATATCCGTTCCTTATTTTTATACGAGATCTGCGATGTCAAGGATGAGCTTTTCGGTTCTGTTCCAACCGATGCATGCATCGGTGATGGATTTACCGTATACGCCGTCTTCCACCTTTTGTGCGCCATCTTCGAGATAGCTTTCGATCATAAGTCCCTTAACGAGATTTTTGATGTTCTTGGAGTGCTGACGGTTGTGGCACACCTCTTTTGCGATCCTTACCTGTGCCTTATACTTCTTGTCGGAGTTTGAGTGGTTACAGTCAACCACAACGGCAGGGTTTGCAAGACCGAGCTTCATATAGTTATCATAGAGATGCGCAAGGTCCTCATAGTGATAGTTGGGGTGACTTTCACCGTTCTTGTTTACGTATCCACGAAGAATGGCGTGTGTGTAGGGGTTACCCTCACTAAGAACCTCCCATCCACGATAGATGAACATATGTGACGTTTGTCCTGCCTTGATGGCATTCATCATAACGGATATGTCACCCGATGTGGGGTTCTTCATACCAACGGGCACGTCAAGACCACTTGCTGTGAGTCTGTGCTGCTGATTTTCAACTGAACGCGCACCTACCGCAACATATGAAAGAAGGTCGGAAAGGTATCTGTGATTGTCGGGATAGAGCATCTCGTCAGCCGTTGAAAAGCCTGTTTCTTCAAGGACTCTCATATGTATCTTACGAATGGAAACAAGTCCCTTATACATATCGGGGGGCTCTGCAGGGTTGGGCTGATGGAGAAGTCCCTTGTATCCTTCACCCGTTGTTCTCGGCTTACCGGTATACACTCGGGGAATGATGAGGAGCTTGTCCTCAACCTGCTCAGAGAGCTTTTTGAGTCTGTGGATATATTCCATTACCGCGTCCTCGCGGTCTGCAGAGCAAGGCCCGATAACAAGCAAGAATTTGTTACTCTCACCTGTAAAAACTTTTCTTATCTCCTCGTCATTCTTTGCTTTGATAGCTGCAAGATGATCGGAGAGGGGAAGCTCTGCCTTTACCTCCTGGGGAATTGGTAGCTTTCTTTTAAAGATCATGCAATTTACCTCTTAGTGCTTCTCAAGGTCGATGCCAACGCTTTGAAGCTTTTCGAAAAAGTCGGGGAATGATTTGTTTACTGCCTCTGCACCCTTGATTTCACCACCAAAGATAGTGCAAAGAATGGCAAGTGCCATTACTACACGGTGATCGTTATGACCGTCGAGTATCTCTGTAGGACGGTGGAATTCCTTGGGGAAGACGATGATATCGTCCTCGTTTACTGTCACGGTCACTCCGAATTTACGAAGCTCCTGTGCCATGGCCTCCCCTCGGTCACTTTCCTTAAGACGAAGACGGCGTGTTCCGGTAAAGATACCACCGTTATTAGCTGCTGCAAGAGCAAAAAGGATGGGGCCTAAGTCGGGGCAGTCGGAAATATTGATTGAGGGAGTACCTCTTTTTATCATTTCAAAGTATTTGGAGAATATTCTGTCACCCTGAACGGAGTTTTCATCAAGTCCTTCGATAGTAACGTCGCCGCCAAGAACGTTGAGTGCTGCAAAGAAGGATGCGTTAGAATAGTCACCCTCAACGCTATCGTTTACAGGGCTATATTTCTGACCACCGGGGATATAGAGTGTGCGCTCATTCTTCCATTCGATCTTCATGCCGAATCTTCTCATAACGTTAAGAGTGAGATCGATGTATGAATGGCTCTCGATAGGCTGAGTGATGGAGATCTGGCTATCCTTTTTAAGGACGGGAAGGGCAAAGAGAAGACCTGAAATAAACTGGCTTGAGATATTACCCTGAACCTTGAAATTGCCTGCTCTTAAAGGACCTTCAAGGATGATTCTTTCCTTTTCCTTTACAAACATGAGGTCCTGCTCCTTGCAGATGCCCTGATATACTGAAAGGGGACGGGCAAGAAGATTCTGTGAACCGTAGAATATACTCTTTTTACCTGTAAGGAGTGCCAATGGGATGAAGAAACGGAGTGTACTACCACTCTCTCTGCAGAAAAATTCCTGAATCTGCTTGTTCTTTTTTACCTCGCGTCCTGTAATTTCAAGAACGTCTCCCTTATGGGTATACTGAACGCCGATTGCGGCAAGACAGTCAAGAGTTGCCTGAACGTCTTCTGAATTATTGATACCTGTGATAGTACTTTTTGCATTGGCAAGACCACCGCAGATGAGCATTCTGTGAGCAACGCTCTTTGAAGGGGGCGCGATTATAGTGCCGTGAGCTTTTCCTCGGTTTATAGTAACGTTCATTTTCTTTCCTCCTGAATGTGTTTTATAAGTTGATCGATGGCGTAAAGATATCCGTCAGTTCCTTTTCCCGAAACTGTAAGGATGCACGCCTGTCTTATATAGCTTATTTGTCTGAAATCTTCGCGAGAGCTTACGTCGGAGATGTGAATCTCGACTGTGGGGAGCTTTACTGATTTCACCGCATCAAGCAAGGCTATGCTTGTGTGAGTATACGCCGCGGGATTTATCACGATGCCGTCAAAATGCTCGAAATAAGCACTCTGGATAAAGTCCACCAGGTCACCCTCGTGATTTGACTGCTTTATCTCCACCTCGCAAAGTCCTTTGCAGTGGTTGATTATTTTATTTTCGAGATCCTTATACGTTTCGTGTCCGTAGTGCTCGGGCTCGCGAATGCCGAGCATATTAAGATTTGGTCCGTTTATGATCAATATCTTCATCTTTTTGTATAAAACTCCTCTTTGATAAGATTTGCTTCCTCCTGCGCTGAAAGATCTCCGTTGATTTTAACGTCGCAGACTGAGGTGTAGATGCCGTATCTTGCGATATAAAGTGATTCGATATCACTTTTCTTTGTCGCAAGGGGACGGCTGTCTGTCGGGATGAGATTTTCAAGAGAACGGTCAAGGAAATAGAGTCTTCCGTTTGAACGGAGTGCCTCGACGTTTTCCTTTCTCAATATGCAACCACCACCTGTGGCGATGATGATTCCGTTTCTTTTGGATATATTTTCAGTAACCTCGGTCTCGATATCGCGAAAATCCTTTTCTGTATGTGTTTTAAAGAATTCTGCAATCGTTGTGCCGAGCTTATTTTCGATTTCTGCATCAAGGTCTATCATTTCTCGGTCAAGCATTTTGGAAAGGGAAACGCCAACCGTGGTTTTTCCCGAACTTGGCATACCGATAAGAACGATATTTTCCTTGGATTTGCCGATTTTTTGATATATTTCGTTGGTTTTGTTTGCATCAAGCTTTGTGCCGGTGAACAATTCCACAGCACCCACGGCTTGAGAAACGAGCATATAGAGTCCACCCTCGGCACAAAGTCCCTTTTCCTTAGCATCAAGCACCAGCTTTGTGCGAATGGGATTGTAAACTGCATCAAAGACTGCAGTAAGCCTTGGAAATTTACTTATATCGATGGGGGATGCATACTGATTCGGATACATTCCAACGGGAGTTCCGTTGATTATTACGTCCGCATCACAAAAATGCTCCATTGCCTCGTCATAAGTGACGGTATTGCTTCTTTTCTCTCTCGAAACAAGCATTACCTCACTTGCTCCAAGATGTTTTGCGACAAGATAAGAGGTTCGTGATGCACCACCTGTGCCAAGCACAAGCACCTTTTTGCCGTTCATATCGTAATTTGTGCGAAGAATTTGCTCCTTCATTCCGATATAGTCGGTGTTGAATCCCGAAAGCTTTCCGTTTTTGTTGACGATTACGTTTACTGCCTCAAGGACTCTTGCCTCTTCCGATATTTCGTCAAGGTATTGGATGACATCCTTTTTATACGGAATAGTAACGTTTATTGCAAGAAAATCGCGCTTTGTCATAAATGATTCAAGATCGCTCTTTGCTATCTCGCAAATCTCGTAAGAGTAATCTGCAAGCTGCTCGTGTATCTCCTTTGAAAAGCTATGCGAAAGCTTTTCTCCGATAAGTCCGTATTGCATAAGGAGTCTCCTTTCTTTGAAGGTGATTCAGCATTAATCGAGGAAATAGTCAGTTCCGTATCTGCCGATAAGTGCATCGGCAATAACTATTGCAGAAAGTGTTTCGGCAACAACGCATGCTCTTGGGATGATTGTGGCATCGTGTCTGCCTTGAATTTCCACTTCGGTATCGATCATATCTATAAAGTTGACCGTTTTTTGCTTTCTCGCTATGGATGATGTGGGCTTTACAACGCACTTGAAGGTGATGGGCATACCGTTAGAGATACCACCGTTGATGCCACCGTTATTGTTGCTACGTGTCTTGATTTCGTTGTTGTCAACGAAGAACTCATCGTTCATTGTGCTTCCGTAAACGTCTGCACAGCCAAAGCCGAGTCCGAATTCTATTCCCTTGATTGCAGGAATGGAGAACATAGCGTGTGAAATAACGCTTTCAAGACTGTCAAACCAAGGCTCACCAACGCCTGCAGGGACACCGACAATGGCAGTTTCCATGATTCCGCCAACACTGTCGTCGTTCAATTTGATCTCAAGCATTTTGTCAAGCATCTTGCTCTTTGTCTCGTCGTCGAGGATGGAGAACTGATATTTTTGAAGCATCTTGATATCTTCAACGTAATTTTCAAAATCTCGGTCGCAGATGCCTGCACACTTGTGGATATGCGTGCCAATATAGATATTTTTCTTTTCGAGTGCAGACTGAATGATAGCACCGGCTGCAACCAAAGCAACTGTTACTCTGCCTGAAAAATGACCGCCTCCACGGTAGTCCTGGAAGCCGTGGTATTTACAGTTTGCAGTGTAGTCGGCATGCCCGGGACGAGCAACTGATCCAAACAGCTGATAATCGGAGCTGTTAACGTCTCTGTTGGGAATGATTATGCAAAGGGGAGTGCCGGTCGTGTGTCCTTCGAAAACACCGCTGACGATCTGGTAATCGTCTTTTTCCACTCTTTTGGTGCATACCTGTGATTTGGAGCGTCTTCTATTAAGTTGAGTATCGATAAATTCATAGTCAATTTTGATGCCGGGAGTAAGACCGTCAATGACGGCTCCGATGGCATCTCCATGGCTTTCGCCGAAAAGAGTAATCTTTAAGGCGTTGCCAAAAGTATTTTTCATTGAATGCCTCCACATTTTGGGGACAAATAGTCCCTTATATTTTCTATAGGCATCTTGCGAAGCTCCGCTTGGCCTATTTCACTTACAAAAGTTATTGTAATATTGTCACCGGATGCTTTTTTATCGCGAAGGATAAAATCAAAAAGCTTATCGGTGTCGGTATCGAGCTCGGTTTCAAGTCCCATACCGTCAATTATTGTTAAAAGTCTTTCTCTTACTGACTCAGAGCACATATAGAGCATGCCAAGAGCCACACATTCACCGTGCAAAAGACTTGAAGTGCTCTCAATCGCGTGGCCTATTGTGTGACCGAAATTGAGAATTTTTCTCTCACCGCTTTCATGGACGTCGCGCTCAACGATTCCACGCTTGATGAGAAGGGAACGAAGGATTACCTCCTCTATATCGGAAAGATATTCGTCATTTTCGAACATGTGAAAAAGCTTTGGATCACTTGTTGCAGCCATTTTAAGAGATTCGGCAAGCCCCGCTCTTATCTGACGGATGTCGAGAGTGAGCAAAAGCTCGGGATCGATAAGCACTCTCTTGGGCTGATAGAATGCGCCAACGATATTTTTGTATCCACCAAGGTCGATGGCAACCTTTCCTCCGATGGATGAATCCACTTGAGAAAGTAGGGTGGTTGGAACGTTGTAAAAATCAACGCCCCTCATATATGACGATGCAACGAATCCTGCAAGGTCACCCACAACACCACCACCAACTGCAACAACGCAGTCACTTCGTGTAAATCTGTTTTCTGCCATCAAGGTAAGAATTGATTCGTAATTTGCAAGATTTTTGCTGCTCTCACCCGATTCTACGGTATGGATTACGGCATCCTTGCATTTTTTTGCAATTGTCTGAGAGTATTGTGTGGGAACACCGCTATCCGTTACGATGAGTACCTTTCTGTCAAGATTCAAATAATTTTCGGCATTTTCGAGTGCTCCACAGCCTAAAATTATATCGTAACTGTCCTCGCCCAAGGAAATGGGGATTATTTTAAAGTTGTCCTTTTCATAAAGAATGCCGCTCGGTGCATCAGGGTATAGCTCTGCCTGATACGAGCGGGATATTGCCATATTGCTTTTGATAAAATTGATATAGTGTGCCTTAAGAGAGGAATCTTCAATAAAGGCAGAGTTTGCTTCTACCACTTCATTTTCGCGTTTTGCATCAAATATAGGAAGGGAATTTTCAGCCTTATAATCGGCAATTTCTTTAACGGCATGCATACGCTCGCAAAAGAGCTTTGCCATAGCTTTATCAGTTTCATTTATTTTTGCTCTTGCGCCAATAATGTCAGCCATAATATCCATCCTCCTTACAAATTGCACAATTATCAATGATAACTTTTAATCATTTTACTCTTTTTATTCAAAAAAGTCAATACATTTTCTAAATAATTTTTAAAAATTATCATTGACAATTTTGAAAAACTCGTATATAATAGAATTGACGAAATTTGAGGCGGTGATAATAATGGACAATAAATTTGCAAGAAAGACTATAAAAGAAAGACTGATACTTGCCGGTATCGACGAGATAGGAAACTTTGGCGTTGCCAACTTTTCACTTCGTCAGGTAGCGGTTTCATGCAACGTTTCATGTGCAACTCCCTATAACTATTTTAAAAACAAAGAGGGATTTGTGGTTGAGATTATTCAGTATATCAAGCACCAGTGGTCCTTGCTCAAAACCGAAATCAACAAATTGTATAAAAACGATGAAAAGCAGCTTCTTATCGAGCTTTGCGTTTTCTATATAAAATTCCTTGTTGGTAATCCTAATTACCGTTCTATCATAATGCTTGACGGAATCGAGATCGATGACGAGAGCTTAGCCGATATTGAAAGTGCAAGAAACTTCATTGAGATGGAGCTTGAGCACTATATGAAGATAAACAACGTCTCTGAAAGAGAAGCAAGAAGAAAAAGCTTTGTTATCCGTGCTATCGTTTTTGAAGCTACTTTGCTCCTTGAAAGAGGGGATCTTGCAAACACAGCCGAAAATTTTGATTTTATCAGATATTGCATCGCCAAGGAGCTTGCATTGGTGTAATTTAATACGTAAAAAACTCGTCTTGATGAAGACGAGTTTTTTGTTTGTGGTTTTATTCGAATTGGATATTGGCAAACGCACTAAAAAGCGTTTGCTTGTTTTTTTCATTCATTGGGCAAAGAGGGAGCCTGTATTCCTCCCTGCAAAAACCAAGATGCGAGAGAATGGCTTTGATCGGTATGGGATTCACCTCGCAAAAAAGAGCATTTATAAGGGGCAAAAGCTTAAGCTCTGAGGTGGTGGCTTCCTTCGTTTTGCCTTCGCTAAAGAGCTGATATATCTTTCGCGTTTCTTTCGGCAATGCGTTTGATAAAACGGATATTACACCGCAACCTCCGAGTGACAGGCAGGGGAGGGTTAGGTCGTCGTTGCCTGTGTAGACGGAAAGTCTGTCATTGCATCTTTCTATAAGCCTGGCAAGGTCGGAAGCTGATGGACTTGCCTCCTTTACGCCAACGATATTTTTGTGATTTGCGAGTGTGTCATAGACGTCAAGTGGAATATTTACTCCGGTCCGTGAGGGAACGTTGTATAAAATTAAGGGCAAATCTATCTTGTCGGCTATGGCGTGATAGTGTTCGATAAGTCCTTCATTGCTTGCCTTGTTATAATACGGAGTGACAACCAAAAGCGCATCTGCTCCCACGTCGTAAGCAAATTCAGACAGATGAAGTGCCTTTTTGGTGTCATTTGAGCCTGTTCCTGCAATTAAAGGGACTCTTCCGTTGATCTCTTTGACGGCAAAGGAAATAAGGTCACGCTTTTCGCATTCGGAAAGGGTGGAGCTTTCGCCTGTCGTTCCGTTTATCAAAAGGGCATCGATACCACCCTCTATTTGAAATTCTATAATTCTTTTGAGTGACGGATAATCTATTTTTCCGTTGTCGAACGGAGTGATAAGGGCAGTCGCAACGCCCGAAAATACAGTTTTCTTGCTGTTTGTCATAGTGATATCTCCAAAGTTAGTAAATTAGCAAATCAAAGGGAACAAATATTTTAAAACTTATTGAAAAATGATGCAAAATATAGTATAATGTATATTGACATAATATGTTGAAAAATTCGAATTGATATAGATTGGACGAAAAATGAAGCAAGTTATTATCAACGAAAAGGCACACACCGACCTTTTAACATCTGATTTTTATTACGATCTTCCAGATGAGCTTATAGCACAGACTCCCCTTGAGCCAAGAGATTCATCAAGACTCATGGTTATCGACCGAAAGAGTGGTGAGATTACTCATAAGCATTTCTTCGATATCTGTGATTATCTTCGTGAGGGCGACACACTCGTTATTAACGATTCAAAGGTAATTCCTGCCCGTCTTTACGGACATGTAGAGGGCAGAGAAGAGGCTAAGATCGAGCTTTTGCTCCTCAAAAATTTGGGGCTTGATACTTGGGAAACGCTTGTTAAGCCCGGCAAGAGAGCAAAAATCGGTTCAAGACTCGTTTTCGGTGACGGTGCTTTGCACGGTGAGATAGTTGATATCACCGAGGAGGGTAACCGTTATATCAAATTTGAATTTGATAAGGAAAAATATCAGAATATTTATGAGATTTTGCATATGATCGGACTTATGCCACTTCCTCCTTACATCACTGAAAAGCTCGAGGACAAAAGCCGCTATCAAACGGTTTATGCAAGGGAAGAGGGCTCGGCAGCAGCTCCTACTGCAGGACTTCATTTTACACCCGAGCTTATGCAGAAGATAAGGGATATGGGTGTTGAGATCGTTCCTGTAATGCTCCACGTCGGACTTGGCACGTTCCGTCCCGTTAAGGCGGACAGGATCGACGAGCACGTTATGCACACCGAGCATTTTGCAGTTACAAAGGAGAGCGCCGATATCATCAATGAAAGAAAGGCAAAGGGTGGACGTCTTATTTGCGTTGGCACGACCTCTTGCCGTACGATAGAGAGTGTAGCACACGATGACGGATTTATTCCTTCAGGTGAGGGTGATACTGGAATCTTTATCTATCCCGGCTATAAATTCAAGGCGGTGGATGCCCTTATCACAAACTTCCACTTGCCCGAGAGCACACTTTTGATGCTTGTTTCTGCATTCTACGATAAAGAAAAAATGATGGGTGCGTATCATACCGCGGTTGAAGAAAAGTATCGTTTCTTCTCCTTCGGAGACGCGATGATAATCGTATAATTTCTACGATATCAAATAGTTAAACACACAAAACAACTTTAAGGAGTATCTATGGAATCCCAAAAAGTTTTAATCATATACACGGGTGGAACGATCGGTATGAAGAATACGGAGCAGGGATACAAGCCTGCGCCGAATTTCCTTGACGAGGAGCTTCATTCGATCCCCGATCTTATGAGAGCCGATTTTCCTCAATGGGAGCTTTATGAGATGAATCCTCTCCTTGACTCGTCAAATATGACGCTTAAGGAGTGGAACGAGATTGCCCGTGTTATTTACACCAATTACGATAAATACTGTGGCTTTGTGGTGCTTCACGGAACGGACACGATGGCATATACTGCCTCGGCATTGTCCTTTATCTTGCGTGGACTTGAGAAGCCCGTGGTTTTGACAGGATCGCAAATTCCTCTTTCCGAAGTGCGAAGTGACGGACGCGACAACCTTATCACGTCCATTCTCATTGCAAACGAGGGCGTGGCAAACGAGGTTTGCCTTTATTTCAGTGGAAAGCTCCTTCGTGGCAACCGTGCGATAAAGATGAGTGCTGACGGACTCGTTGCCTTCAAGTCACCCAATTATCCTCTCCTTGCCGAGGTTGGAATCACGATAAAATATAACAAGAGCGACCTCTTGAAGCACAAGGAGGGAACAAAGCTTGAGTTTTTGCCATTCAACAACGTACCGATTGGCGTTCTTAAGGTTTTTCCCGGAATCCAATTCGGACTTTTTGAGGACATTATGACCGAAAAGCTTTCGGGCATCGTTCTTGAAACGTTTGGCTCGGGTAATATCCCAAGTGGTGGAAACGAATTGCTTCCCATCATCAAAAAAGCTTTTGCATCGGGCTCTGTTATTACTGTTTGCTCACAGTGTCCTATCGGAACTGTAACGCTCGGTGCTTATGAAACGAGTGCATCCTTAAAGGGTGCGGGAGCTGTCAGTGGAAAGGATATGACCACCGAGGCAGCAGTTGCAAAGCTTTATCACCTCTTTAGCTTAGGTCTTGCAAAGGAAGAGATTAAGCGACTTATGGAGAAAAACATTGCAGGAGAGCTTACTTGACACCGAAATTTGTGGAAAACGGATTATGAATAAAGAAAAAATAATATCATATTTGAACGTAAATCCCACCAACAACGATAAAACTATGTCTACATTAACTTTGGGGTTTAATGTTGGTGTTACGTTATTTGTATTGATTTTTGGAATATTACTTTATCGTCCTTCTAACTACTTTCTATATGTTCTTTTTTGCGTTTTGGATGCTATATATTTTGCATTTTTGAAAATATACCGCAATCCGTTTTGGCAGATTCCGTTGAGTGCTGTTGGAATGCTGGAGTTGACTATAAAATCATTTTTTGCATACATAATAATTGCGCAGTATGAATTTGTCAAAGATAAAACGCCTATGTTTATGTGGATTCATGCGCTTGTTGCGGTCTTGGCTATAGGTGCTATGGCTTATTTATTGGCAAAATTTTATCAAGCCTATAAAATACTAAATGACAATGGCATAAAAGTTGCAAAGAAAGAGATAAGTGCAAAAAACAAAATGCCAAAATTGGTGGCAATTATTGCTTCACTTACGAGCTCACCCATGGTATTTGTCAGATTGTTTAGAGATGATTTGCAAATTGCAGGATTAAGTGCAGGATTTTTTGTATGGGTATTAGCTCTTGCTTTTGCTATAATTTTCACTATGATATTGCCCAAGCTAATAGTATTTATCAAGTTTAAAGTATGGAATTTTGTTGAAGTTAAAAATGAGGATGAATAATGCGAATAGATAAATTTTTAAGCAATATGGGAATTGCCAGTCGTACCGAAAGCTCAAAGGCGGCGCGAGGTGGATTGGTTTTAGTCAACGGTGCTCCTGTCAAAAAGGCGGACGTGCATATCGATCCCGAAAAGGACGTAATAACCTATTGCGGAAGAAAAATCGAATATAGAAAATACACCTATATTCTTATGAACAAGCCCGACGGAGTGGTGAGTGCCACCGAAGACGGAAAGGACAAGACGGTTATCGATCTTTTGCCCGAGGAGCTTCAAAGACTCGATCTTTTTCCCTGTGGAAGACTTGATAAGCACACGTTAGGACTTGTAATGCTTACCGATGACGGAGATTTGGCACACAGATTGCTCTCTCCCAAGCATCACGTTAATAAAAAATACCGTTTTGAGTGTAAATTTCCCTTGACACGCGACGAGGTGGAATATCTTGAAAAGGGAGCAACACTTGAAGACGGCTATATAACCAAGCCCTCGGAAATCGAGCTTGACGATGACAATCAGTCGGGATACATCACGCTCGTTGAGGGGAAATACCACCAGATTAAGCGTATGCTTGAATCGGTAAATAATAAAATAACATATCTTGAAAGAGTTACCTTTGGTCCTCTTTGCCTGGACAAGAGCCTTGGCAGGGGAGAGTGGAGATTTCTCTCTAAAGAGGAAATAGAAAGGCTTGAGGAACACAGATGAACATTTTTGAAACACTTGCAAAGGAACTGAATATAACTCTTGTTCAGGTTGAAAAGACTGTTGCTCTTATCGATGAGGGCAATACCATTCCCTTTATCGCGCGATACAGAAAAGAGGTTACAGGCTCTCTTGACGATGAGATTCTCAGAAAGCTTGAGGAAAGACTTAACTATCTTCGCAATATCGAAAAGAGAAGAGAAGAGGTAATCGAACTCATTCGCGCTCAGGATAAGCTCACTCCCGAAATCGAGGAGGCTATCAAAAACGCAGTTACTATTACAGAAATCGACGATATCTACCGTCCCTTCCGTCCCCACAGAAAGACAAGAGCATCCGTTGCCAAGGAAAAAGGACTTGAGCCTCTTGCCTTGCTCATCCTTGAGCAGAGAGAAGCATATGAGCCTTCCCTCGATGCTATTGCAGAAGGATTCGTTGATGCCGAAAAGGGTGTTGAAAATATTGAACAGGCATATGCAGGCGCTTGCGATATCATCGCAGAGAGCATTTCCGACAATGCCGAATATAGAAAGGACATTCGTCGCCTCACATACCAGTTTGGTATTGTAACAAGCAAGGCAACTACCGAAGAGGATTCCGTTTACGCACAGTATTACGATTATAATGAGGGCGTTAAGAAGATTCCCTCACACCGTGTTCTTGCTATCCACCGTGGTGAAAAGGAAGAGTTTTTGAAGGTGGCTATTACTATCGAAAAGGATATCGTCCTTAACCATTTGTATAATGAAATTATCGTTCCCGGCAACAGCCCTGCTAAAAAGTACGTAGAAAACGCACTTGTTGACGGCTATGACCGACTCATCGCACCCAGTGTGGAAAGAGAAATTTGGAACGATCTCTTTGACAATGCTTGTGAGGGTGCTATCGCACTCTTCTCAGACAATCTCAAGCATCTTTTGATGCAGTCACCCATCAAGGGCAAGGTTGTTCTCGGTTTTGACCCCGGTTACGTTAACGGATGCAAGCTTGCGGTAGTTGATCCCGTGGGCAAGGTCATTGACACAGGCGTTATCTATCCCACAAAGCCCCGTCAGAGAATTGAAGAGGCAAAGCGTATCGTTAAGGGAATGATTCGCGCGCATAAGGTAGACGTTATCGCAATAGGTAACGGTACTGCATCCAAGGAAAGTGAAATTTTTATTGCCGATCTTCTTAAAGAGGTTGAGCACGATACAAAATATATCGTTATCAGTGAGGCAGGAGCTTCTATCTACTCAGCATCAAAGCTTGCTGCTGATGAATTTCCTGACTTTGACGTAATGCAGAGAAGTGCAGTATCCATCGCAAGAAGATTGCAGGATCCCTTGGCTGAATTGGTAAAGATCGATCCTAAGTCCATTGGCGTTGGTCAGTATCAGCACGATATGAAGCCTGCCCGTCTTGACGAGGCTCTTACAGGTGTTGTTGAAGACTGTGTTAACAGTGTAGGTGTTGACGTAAACACTGCTTCACACTCACTTCTTTCATATATTGCAGGTATAAATTCCACAAGTGCAAAGAATATTGTTAAATACAGAGAAGAGAACGGCGCATTCAAGTCAAGAGCTGAGATCCTCAAGGTTCCTCGCATTGGTGCGAAGGCTTATGAGCAGTGCGCAGGATTCCTTCGTGTGCCAGATTCCAAGTACATTCTTGATAATACCGGTGTTCACCCCGAATCCTATGAGGCTGCGCTCAAGCTCCTTAATAAGTTTGAGTACACTCAGGAGGACGTTAAGGCAAACAAGCTTTCAATGCTTCGAGTAAAGGCTCAGAAATACGGCTTTAAGAAGCTTGCTGATGAGTTTGAAATCGGTGAACCCACACTTATGGATATTATTGGCGAGCTTGAAAAGCCCGGACGCGATATCCGTGATAGCTTCCCAACTCCCATCCTTCGTGATGATATTTTGGGAATGGAGGACCTTAAGCCCGAAATGCTTCTTACAGGTACAGTAAGAAACGTTATTGACTTTGGTGTTTTCGTTGACATCGGCGTTCACCAGGATGGTCTTGTTCACATCTCCGAGCTTTCTGATAAGTTTGTAAAGCATCCTTCAGAGGTTGTGTCTCTTGGAGATAACGTAAAGGTTAAGGTTCTTGCCGTTGACCTTAAGAAGAAGAGAATCTCTCTTTCCATGAAGGGACTTAATTGATAAAAAGAACAAAAGCACTGTTTTTACGGTGCTTTTGTTTTGCGTGTTGCACTTGCTCTCGTAAAGCTGCCTGTATTTCGATTGATAAATGTTAAATTGCAAGATTTATTTGCATAATAAACTCAAAATAGGGAACTCTATTGCAAGGAAAAATGAGTTAAATTTATACAAATTGAACAAAAAATACCCCCTTTAATTTGTGATAATTTTGCAAAAACTAAATGTTGACAAAAGTTGTGATTTGTGATATTATATATTGGTAAACCTAATATGCCCCATTAGCTCAGAAGGTAGAGCACATGACTTTTAATCATGGTGTCCGGAGTTCGACTCTCCGATGGAGCACCAAAAACGACAAGCTTAGGCTTGTCGTTTTTTTATTCAAATTTCGCAGCCGGCTTATGAACAAAATTCATTAAATTAATTATATTAATTGTAAAAAACTTCTTGTAATATTGACTTTTATGTGATATAATTTAAACGGAATAATTTGAACTTTTATAATTTTATATTCTAAGGAGATAAAATAATATGAGAAAGACTAAAATCGTTTGCACGATAGGTCCTGCTACTGAAAGTGAAGAACAGCTTCGCGAGCTTATGCTTGCGGGCATGAACGTTGCCCGTCTCAACTTCTCACACGGAACACACGACGAGCACAAGGTAAGAATCGATAGAATCAAAAAGGTAAGAGATGAGCTCGGTCTTCCCGTTGCCATCCTTCTTGACACAAAGGGCCCTGAATATAGAATCAGAACCTTTGAAAATGGCAAAATATATCTTAACGACGGTGACACCTTCACATTTACAACTGATGAAGTCGTTGGTAATCAGGAGAGAGCATCCGTTAGCTACAAGAATCTTCATAACGATCTTGAGGTTGGAAACAAGGTTTACGTTAACAACGGTCTTGTTCACTTCGTTGTTGAAGAAATCAAGGGACATGATATCATTTGTAAGGTAACTGCTGGTGGAGAGCTTTCTAACAGAAAGAGCATGAGCTTTCCCGGTAAGGTGCTTAAGCAGGTATATCTTTCCGAGGTTGATAAGTCCGATATTCTTTTCGGTGTTGAAAATGACGTTGACTTTATCGCATGCTCATTCGTTTCCTGCAAGCAGGATATCGACGATGTAAGAGCATTCCTTGACGAGCACACTACTGACGATAACATCTCTCTTATCGCAAAGATTGAAAATCAGCACGGTGTTGACAATATCGACGAGATTTGTCAGTCCTGCGACGGTATCATGATCGGCCGTGGTGACATGGGTGTTGAGATTGCATTTGAGGAGCTTCCTCAGATTCAGAAGCACCTTATCACAAAGTGCCGTCTTCTCGGTAAGCGTGTAATCACAGCAACTGAGATGCTTGAATCCATGATTTATAATCCCCGTCCCACAAGAGCTGAGATCAGTGACGTTGCAAACGCAGTTTACGACGGAACAAGCGCAATCATGCTCTCCGGTGAAACTGCAATGGGTAAATATCCCGTTCTTGCTGTTCAGACAATGGCAAAGATTGCTGAAACAACAGAAAAGAACATCAATTACAAGAAGAGATTCTTCAATACTGAATTCAATATTGCAAATTCCGTTGACGCAGTTTCACATGCAACCTGCTCAATGGCAATCAATCTCAATGCTAAGGCTATCGTTGTTTGTTCACTTTCCGGCAGAACAGCCCGAATGGTTAGCCGTTTCCGTCCTCCCGTGGACATCATCGGTATTTGCATTGACCAAAAGTCCGTAAGAAAGCTTTCTCTTTCTTGGGGTGTAACTCCTGTTATGGGTGAGTCCGTTCCTACGACCGACGTTCTCTTCTATTCAGCATATAAGACAGCTAAGAAGGAATTCAAACTCAAGAAGGGTGACCAGATTGTTATCACAGGTGGTCAGATTAACGGACAGAGCGGCAACACTAACCTTTTAAAGGTTGACACTATTGTATAATATGAATTTCGAAGAAAAGACCAAAAAAGAGAATCTTATCTTTGACGGTAAGGTGCTCCACGTATATTGCGACGATATAATCCAGCCCGACGGTGTTGAAGCCAAAAGGGAATATGCAAGGCACTTGGGTGCTGTGTGCGTAGTTCCGCTTACTGCTGAAAACGAGGTCATTTGTGTAAAGCAGTATAGATATGCACACCATAGACTCTTTCTTGAAATCCCTGCAGGTAAGCTTGATTATGCAGGTGAGGACAGAAGAGAGGCGGCTCTTCGTGAGCTTCGCGAGGAAACGGGTGCTATCTGCGAAACGCTTACCCACATCGGTGATATAGTTCCTTCTCCTGCCATTTTGACTGAGAGAATATCAATGTATCTTGCCGAGGGACTTACGTTTACGGATACCGAATACGATGAGGGTGAATTTATCGAAATCGTAAAAATACCACTTGAGAAGCTTGTTGAAATGATAGTAAACGGTGAGATTCAGGACGCAAAGACTCAGTCTGCAATCCTTAAGGTTTGGTATTTAAAAAATAAGAAATAAGTACAAAGGGCAAAAGTAATTTTGCCCTTTTGCTAAAAGGAAAGAAATATGAAAAAATTACTTGTTGTAGACGGCAACTCAATACTTAACCGAGCATTTTACGGTATAAGATTGCTTTCCAATAAAAACGGAATATACACCAATGCCATCTACGGTATGATAAATATACTTTATAGACAAATTGAAGAGCTTTCCCCCGACTATGCAGCAGTGGCTTTTGACCTTAAAGCGCCCACCTTCCGTCATAAGATGTACGGCGAATACAAGGCGGGAAGAAGTCCCATGCCCGATGAACTCAGAGTTCAGTTTCCTTACGCCAAGCGTGTATTGGGTGAAATGGGCTTTGCCGTTATTGAAAAAGAGGGATATGAGGCAGATGATATCCTTGGAACTCTTTCAAGAGAGGCAAGTGAAAGGGGAGTGGAAGCTTATATTCTTACCGGTGACCGTGACTCTCTTCAGCTGATAAGTGATACTACAACTGTGCTTCTTGCCACAAATCAAGATACTCTTAAGATGGATCGCTCTGCGTTTTTTGAAAAATACGGCGTGGATTCCACACAGTTTGTTGACGTAAAGGCACTTATGGGTGACTCTTCGGATAATATCCCCGGTGTTGCAGGTGTCGGTGAAAAGACTGCGCTTAAGCTTATAAGTGACTTTGGCACTCTTGACAATATCTATGCAAATCTTCCAAGTGATAAGATCACACCTTCTGTGAATAAAAAGCTTGAAGCGTCAAGAGAAAATGCATTTTTGTCAAGAACTCTTGCTAAAATTTGTACCGAGGTGCCTCTTGAGGTAACGCTCGATGACGTTGCATATACAGGATTTGGAGAGGGAGCTTATGACCTCTTTGCCGAGCTTGAATTTTCGGGCTTTATCAAGAAGTTTAATCTCACAAAATCCGTATCCAAAAAGGAAGAAAAAGCCTCGGCAAATGAAAACGGGCAGATAGGATTCTTTGATGCCGTTGATTCGGATGACAAGATGGAAAGAGAATGGAAAAATGCTTCTATTGATACGCTTTTGTCACTTGAAAAGGATAAAGAAATAGCAATCTCCTTTGAAAATGGAAAGATCTATCTTGCAAATGAAGAAAAATCACTGGTTTTTGCTGACGGACCTGAAAATGCTAAGGCGTTTTTGTGCGACAGTGAAAGAAGATTTATCCTTTTTGATTGCAAGAGCAGATATCACGAGCTTCAAAATATTGGCTTTAAAAATTGCTATTTTGACATAATGCTTGCGGCCTACGTTTTGAATGCAGGAGACAGCTCGTTTGACCTTTCAAGACTTGCTATGTCCAATCTTTCCGAGATGGTTGATGAAAATACAATTACGGCTGCCATCGTTTATGATGTTTACAAAATTTTAAAGAAAAAGATCGAGGATCTTGGCTTTGAAAAGCTATTTTATGAGATAGAGATGCCACTTTCCCGTGTTCTTTTTGAGATGGAAGAGGACGGATTTAAAATCGATCGCGAAGGACTTGTTGCGTATGGCAAATCTCTCGATGCGACGATAGGTGAGCTTGCCGATAGAATCTACGGATATGCCGGCAAGGAATTCAACATCAATTCTCCCAAGCAGCTTGGAGAGATTCTTTTTGAAACCTTGATGCTTCCTCACGGAAAGAAGACTAAAACGGGTTATTCTACTAATGCCGAGGTTCTTGATAAGCTTCGCGCATACCATCCCATAATCGAGGACATACTTGATTACCGTCAGGTTGTGAAGTTAAAGGGAACTTACGTTGACGGCTTTATCAAGCTTCTTACCGAGGATAATAAAATCCATACAACGTTTAAGCAAACGGGAACAGCTACTGGCAGACTTTCATCAGCAGAGCCTAATCTTCAGAACATTCCGATAAGAACTCCTCTTGGAAGAGAGCTCAGACACTATTTCGTGCCTACTACTGAAGACTATGTTCTTGTTGACGCGGACTATTCACAAATTGAGCTTCGTTTGCTTGCTGCGATTTCGGGCGACGAGAATATGATTGGTGCATTTCTTTCGGGTGTGGATATTCACACCTCAACTGCAGCAAACGTTTTCCACGTTCCTGAAAATATGGTAACGAGCGAACTCAGAAAACGCGCAAAGGCAGTTAACTTTGGTATCGTTTATGGAATTGGTGAATTTTCACTTTCCGATGACCTTCACATCTCAATGAAGGAAGCCAAGGAGTATATTGAAAGCTATAAGGCAAGCTATCCTCTTGTTGATAAATACCTTAAGGATATTGTGGCAGAGGGCTATGCAAACGGATACGTTTCAACTCTTTATGGTAGAAGAAGATACATTCCTGAGCTTTCGGGTCAAAATAAGATGCTCAAGAAATTCGGTGAACGTGTGGCAATGAATAGTCCCATACAGGGGACAGCTGCCGATATTATTAAGGTTGCGATGATAAACGTTAATAAGCGTCTTGAAAAAGAGGGAATTGACGCGCGCCTTATCTTGCAGGTTCACGACGAGCTCCTCGTCGAAGCACACGAAAGCTGTGCCGACCGCGCCTCTGCTATTTTGCGCGAGGAGATGGAAAATGCTATCCAATTACCCGTGCCGCTTTCAGTGGAATTGACCGTCGGCAAAACGTGGTATGATAATAAATAATGTAAAGAGTAGTTTTCGAAATAAATAATAGAAATAAAATACCTGTTCAAACAAAATTTGAACAGGTATTTTTCAAATATGTTGACAAATGTTTTGACCAATGGTAGAATAATAACAAGATGCCGACGGGCTGAAACGCGAAAGAGAAAACATTATGAAGAAAGTTTTGTCAATTTTAATTGTAGTGTTGGCTTTGGCACTCACACTCGTGCTCAATTCATGCGATATGAGTGGAGGTCAAACTACTACTAATACTACTACAAAGCAGGATTCCTCTCCACATGTTCATACCGAGGAATTTCTTCCAAAAATTGAATCTACATGTACAGGAGAGGGCTTGACTGAGGGAAAGAGATGCTCGGAGTGTGGAGAGATCCTTGTTGCACAAGAAATTATTTCCGCAAAAGGACATAATGAGCAGGTCATCCCAGGTGTTGAAGCAACTTGTACTGAAGCGGGCTTGTCCGAGGGTAAGGTGTGCTTGGAGTGTGGAGAAGTTATTGCCAAGCAAGAAACTGTTTCTGCAAACGGACATACCGAGAAGGTTATTTACGGCAATGCGGCTACCTGTACTGAAACAGGACTTACTAACGGCAAGGAATGTACAATTTGCGGTGAGACCATAGTTGCTCAAACTGTTATTCCCGAAACGGGACATGATTTTGGCGACTGGGATCTTGTGATTGAGCCGACATGCGCTATCGGTGTTGAAGAGAGAAGCTGCGCGTGCGGAGCAAAAGAAACAAATGAGATTCCTGCAGCTTATGAGCATATAAAGGGTGAATGGATAACTGACAAAGAAGCCACTTGTATAGAAGAAGGGCTTAGACATTTGGAATGCTATGTCTGCGGAGCGACAATGAAGACACTAACGATTGTGAAAACACCGCACAATTGGAGTATAATAGCGACAAAAGAGGTTACCTGTACCAAGTGGGGTCGTGAAGAACATGTTTGCGATGTCTGCGGTGCTAATGAAGAATTTCATATACCTCCTCTCGGGCATGCAGGTAAGTGGATAGTGGACGTGGCTGCGACTTGCACCGATAAAGGCAGTCGTCATATCGATTGTACCAATTGCAATACTACCATCACAGAAACTATAAGCGCTAAGGGACATGACTGGAGCGCATGGGTAATTGATCAGGAAGCAAAATGTGCACAGCTTGGAAATAAGCACAGAAATTGCGCTGTTTGCGAAAAAGAGGAATATGTTATTATATCGCCATACGGACATGACTTTGTAGACGGTATTTGCACAAAATGTGGATCGCCCACACCGTCTGAAGGACTTATATTTGCGCTTAATGAAGACGGTATGAGCTATAGTGTGACGGGTATTGGAACATGTAAGGATAAGGAAGTTGTTATTCCCGATTTGTATAACAACTTGCCCGTGATCAGCATTGGTAAGGGTGCATTTTCCAGAGTTACCACAATTACAAGTGTGTATATTCCCGATAGCATAATAAGTATCGGAAATTATGCATTCCAAGAAGCATTATGGCTTAGAACAATAATCATCGGAAATGGAGTAAAGACTATAGGTATCGATGCATTTAAGGGATGTTATCCGATGGTCAGTGTAGATTATAGCAGCAGGAAGGATGTTTATATCAAGGATATTGTAGCCTGGTGCAATATTGAGTTTGGCAACCATTATTCGAACCCGTTGGCTCATGAAAAGGATGGCGCAATATTATATCTTAATGGTGTGCTTCTTACTGAACTTGTTATTCCGGATGGAGTGACAACTATTGCTGATATGGCGTTCTACGGTTGCGATTCGATCACAAGTATCGTTATGCCGGATAGTGTTGTAAGTATCGGCGCCGAAGCCTTCGCTGGATGCACTTTGTTAGAGAACATTGAATTTGGTGACGGCTTAACCACTATTGCTAGTCATGCGTTCCGAAAATGTTCGTCATTGAAAGAATTAACCATAGGAAATAACATTGAAAGCATTGGTGATTATGCATTTAGTTTATGTACGTCCTTGGAAAGCTTGACGATAGAAGGTAATGTTAAAATTATAGGACATGGTGCATTTTCGGATTGTTACGCGCTTGTGAATTTGCAGCTCTGTGAAGGAGTGGAAATTATTGAGCATTACGCTTTTGCAAATTGCGGTAGCTTGACGAACTTAATCATTCCCAGCAGTGTGACTGCAATTGGTGACGAAGCCTTTTCTAATACTTATGTATTGGAAAGTGTGGTAATTCCTGACACTGTTTTGGAACTTGGATCCAGTGTATTTCAATGCACTTCAAGAGAAATAATCATCTATTGTGAAGCGGAAAATCAGCCTGATGGATGGGACGTTGATTGGCATTGGTCCGGTTCATATTTAATAGATAAACAGAAATATTACTATCAAGTTATTTGGCAAAAAGGAGAGGAATGAATAATTGAATCCTTTATGTGATTCCGATATGAGGTAATATAATGATGGTAGACGCTGAAGGGTGTCTACCATCTGTTTTTGTTGTTGATATTTTATTCTTGACAAACTCCAACAAAGATGCTAAACTATATGAAACACTGAAATGTGAGGTTGAATGATGAAAAACGTGCTTATAACAGGAGGATCACGAGGCATTGGTCGAGCGTGCGTTGAAAAATTTGCGCGCGAGGGTTATGCGGTTTCCTTCATATATAATAATAGTGACGAAAGAGCAAGCTCTCTTGCCAAAGAAACGGGTGCTTTGGCTGTCAAGGCAGACGTTATGAATCCAGGTCAGGTGAAAGAGGCTGTGGGAAAAGCGATCTCCTCTATGGGAAGCATCGATATCCTGGTCAATAATGCAGGAATTTCTTTGATAAAGCTCTTTACGGATACTACCGATGACGACTATTATAATATAATGAATACAAATTTCGGCGGTGCGTTTTTCGTTACTCGTGAGGCTTCCAAAAATATGATTTCAAATCATTTCGGAAGAATCGTGAACATTGGTTCAATGTGGGGGAAGGTTGGCGCGTCTTGCGAGGTGGTTTATTCCGCATCAAAGTCGGCGATTGAGGGATTCACAAAGGCTCTTGCCAAGGAGCTTGGACCTTCAGGCATAGCAGTGAACTGCATTGAACCGGGAGTTATCAATACCGAAATGAATGCCGAGCTTGATGAAAAAACCTTGAGGGGGCTTTGCGATGAAACTCCCGTCGGGAAAATAGGGGACGCAGAAGCTCTTGCGGATTTTGTTTTTGATATTGCCACTGAAAAGAGTGGATTTTTGACGGGTCAGATCATCGGCTTTGACGGTGGATTTGCAATTTGAAAAATTTTCAATTTTTTTAAAAAAACTTAAGAAAAGGTATTGACAAAAGGAGAAGAATGTGATAATATAACAAGGTCGCAAACGCGAGGGTTTGGAAATCGAGTAAAAAAAGTTCAAAAAAGACGAAAAAAGTACTTGACAAAGGGCATAGCGATGTGA
>JAZRFY010000021.1:0-1538 GCA_045643885.1 Eubacteriales bacterium
TGATCATGTGTTCTTGCTTCAGGGAGGTAAAAGTCTGAAGGAACGAGCGGCTATACGAGAAGATATGGCCACTGTAAGAGCGGATGAAAGTATTATTCTTGTTGCCATAGGCCAGTATGTGGGTGAGGGCTTCAACTACCCGCGTCTTGATACGATGCTTCTTGCAATGCCTATTTCATTAGAAGGTAATGTAGAGCAGCATGCCGGTCGTCTGAATCGCGATTATGAAGGTAAAAAGGATGCCATCATCTTTGACTATATAGACCAGCATGTCCCGACCCTTAAGAGGATGTACTATAAGCGTTTGAGAGCATATAAAAAGATTGGATATGAGGTCTGCTCAGAAATAACTGATAAGCAGGAGATTACTAATTCTATATTCGATAGTCAAAGCTACTTTGACATATTTGAAAAGGATGTGAATTCTGCTGCTGACAGTATAGTTATATCAAGCCCTTCATTCAGCTATAAAAAGGTGAATTGGTTATGCTCTGAAAGTGATGACCTGTTGCAAAGAGGAGTGTCAATCGTTGTTCTGACCGTGGCTCCTGAAGATTATCCGGAAGATGGCCGAGAACTGCATAGTGCGCATATTCAGCGAATGGAGTCATCTGGAATAAAGGTGACAAAATTGAATAAGTATCGTGAGCGCTTTGCAGTTATTGACCGCTCTCTTGTCTGGTACGGCAGCATGGCTCTGCTTTCAAATGAAAAAGATGATGACAGCCTTATGCGTATCAACAATCCTGCGATCGCAGAGGAACTCCTTGAGTTTGCTGCACTTTTAAAATAATCAGTATGTGTCATTTTGTACATACTATGTAGGAGTTTTTGGTGAGCGTCGGACCAACGTCTATCATTATCAAGTTTGACCATGATTAAATACTTAAGGAATCTATGTTTACTAACCGGTGTAGATAATGGTGAAGTTGACGGTGTGCACGGTGAAGATAAACAACATATAGACAAAGCTTTAGATGAAAGTGGTGGGAATGGTGTTAGAAATAATGGTGAAGAAGATGGTGGAGTTGAAAGGATACCATATCATTTGTTGACGGGGCAGCAGAAAAATATAATACAATATTGTTCGATGCCAAGGTCAGCGAGAGAGATTTTGACACATATCGGATATAAATATCATTCGGATACAGTAGCAAATGTTATTAGACCATTAGTGTCTATGAAATATTTGGAATATACAATTCCGGAAAAGCCTAGAAGCAAAAATCAGAAATATCGCAAAAAGCAAAGGTAAGGTTATGCTCCTGGAACATTATGTTCTGGGAGCATAATTGTTTACGATAGGTTGATTGCGTTTTTATTTTCTTTTCAAGAATGAAAAGTGTTAACTTTATGCAGTTAAATAAAGACATTTTGCCATGGTAATAAGGAATCTTAATTGGAACGATATACGCCCGATCAATAATTCTTTAAATGAAGGTTTTGAAGAGCTGGTTTGTCAGTTAGCTCGTATAGAGAAGATAGACAGTGCCGTAAAGTTTATACGTAAGGGAAAACCGGATGCGGGTGTAGAATGT
>JAZRFY010000022.1:0-10127 GCA_045643885.1 Eubacteriales bacterium
GAAATTTCGGAGTTTCTCCATTTACCGTTTATCATTGTATCGTCTGCGGTGATGACGGAAAATCCATCGTCGTTTCCTTTAGGTGTGTTGGCTTTTACCATTGAAAAATATGCGTACGGCCATAAAATAAAGGTCATACCCGTTAAAGCAAATGTTGAAATTTGATAAAAAGTGATTTGTCCTGTCAAAACAGAAATTAAAATATTGATAGGTAAAAAGATGATCAAAACAGTGAAGAAAAATTTCATTAATTTTGTTTTAAACAAAAAGTGAAAGGCTATTTCTTTTGCCATTTCTTCACTATATGTAAAGCTGTTGTAAAACAAGGGCTCGTTCATTTATTTTCTCCTTTGAATGTAAATTTCAAATTTTGATTTGTCGGGGAGTTCGATTTTTCAAACACAAACTAATATTCTACGGACCGTCGGGGACGCCAGTCCCTACGAAGTTACATTGAATTAAAAATATTTGTGCAAACACACCGCTAAATCCCAATTTATTATTTTGGGGACACAGGGGGGATTTTTGACAAAATTCCCCCTTGTATATTAGATAGTATCAAGTTTAACTGCGGTTTCGAGTGCGAGGGTCATCATATCGTTAAAGGAGTTTTGTCTTTCCTCTGCCGTGCAACCTGTATGCTCGATAAGGTTATCGGAAATGGTGCAGATTGCGAGCGCGCGCTTGCCGTAACGAGCCGCGTTCATATAAAGAGCCGCCGCTTCCATTTCAACTGCCATAACACCCATCTTTTCACCCCATTCACAGTCGGGGAGAGCTCCGTTTTCGCGCAAAGGAGCATCGCGATAGAAGGTATCACTTGACAAAATGTTACCAACCTTATATTTAAGGTTCAATTCTTCTGCTGTTTCAACGCACTTGCGAAGCATTGTGAAATCGCAAATGGGCGCGTATGTACCGGGGAGATTGAAATTGCAAGCAAAGTTAGAGTTTGTGCAAGCACCCATACCCATAACGATGTCGCGGAGCTGAATATCATTTGTGAGAGCGCCCGCAGAGCCGATTCTCATGATGTTTTCAACTCCAAAGAAGTTGTAAAGCTCAAAGGAGTAGATACCGATGGAGGGCATACCCATACCACTTGCCATTACGGACACCTTAACGCCCTTATATGTTCCCGTATAGCCCTGAACACCACGAACGTTATTTACGAGAACGGGGTTTTCAAGGAATGTTTCTGCTATAAATTTTGCGCGAAGGGGATCGCCGGGCATGAGCACGGTCTTACCGAAATCGCCTATTTCTGCTTTAATATGAGCTGTCGCCATTATTCTGTTCTCCTGTCTTTACGATTTTTACGATTCTTGACGTGCCAAGACGAGATGCACCGAGTGCAATGAAGTCCTCAGCATCTGCGATAGAGGAGATGCCACCTGCCGCCTTGATGAGAGTGCCGTTTGTAACGTGCTTTGCAAAGATTTCAACGTCGTGACGAGTTGCACCTGCAGTAGAGAAGCCTGTGCTTGTCTTGATATAGTCAGCACGGCTTTCGGAAACGATTTCAGTCATCTTGACCTTTTCGTCGTCAGTAAGAAGGCAGGTTTCGATTATAACCTTAAGGATTTTGCCGTCGCAAGCGTCCTTGATGGCATTGATTTCGTTCAAGAGATCCTCATATTTTCCGTCCTTGAGCCAACCGATATTGATAACCATATCGATCTCATCAGCACCGTTTGCGATTGCGTCAGCTGTCTCAAAAACCTTTGTTTTAGTTGTGCTATATCCGTTGGGGAAGCCGATAACTGTGCAGATAGCAAGCTTTTCTCCAACGTATTCCTTTGCCTGCTTTACGTAAGAAGCAGGAATGCAAACGGATGCAGTTTCATACTTCATGCCGTCATCACAAATTGCCTTTATTTCAGACCAAGTCGCACCCTGAGCAAGGAGTGTGTGGTCAACCTTTGATAAAATATTTTTGATTTCCATAGTAATATTCCTTTCAAGTTGAAGATTTGATGGTTTTCCACGCTAATTATAGCATATAATTTAATAATTTACAATATATACTATGTATTATTTATCGAAATTTTTCTATATCTATTGACATTTTTATACAAAAGTATTAAAATGGTAATATCAAATTAGTAAAGGAGCAAATTAATCATGAAAGACATTCTTAACTCTTTTGAGAGTCTTCCTCTCATTGCAAAGGTTGTTCTTCTTATAGTTCTTGGATACATCATCTCTCCTGTATACAGAATTATCAGATACCTTGAAACAAAGAATACAATGACACTCATCATTGGCGTTCTTGGTCTCATCACAGGTGTTGGTAACGTAATTCTTCAGGTACTTGATATCATCACAGAAGTAACAAAGGGCAAGATCACAGTTTTTGCTAACTAATTTAAAAAAATAAAAAGACCGCAAAAGCGGTCTTTTTTTGTTTGCTTGTTTAAATTAAGGACGAAGTCCCATACCGCCCTCGAGAGTGAGTGTTTCACCGTTGAGGTACTTGAAGTCGGGGTGAGCGAGCTGAACGCAAACTCTACCGATTTCTGTTTCGGGATCACCAAAGTGACCTGCGGGAGGCATCTTAACGTTAGCCTTGAATGCTTCGGGATAAGCCTTTTCAAAGTTTTCAAGCTGAGCTGTCCAAGCAAGAGGACAAACAACGTTTGTGTTGATACCGTCGCGAGCCCATTCTGTAGCCGCAACTCTTGAAAGACCTCTGATGCCTTCCTTAGCTGCTGCGTAAGAGCACTGACCGTAGTTACCGAAGAGACCTGCACCGGAAGCAAAGTTGATGATGCTGCCCTGTGTTTCCTTAAGGTAGGGGTAGCAAGCCTTCATGTAGTAGAAGGTTGCATAAAGACCTGAGTACATAGCGAGGTCGAACTGTTCAGTTGTGTGATCCTGGATTGTAACGCCGGAAGCTGATGCCTGAGCGTTGTTGATAAGAACGTCGATTCTGCCGAAGGCTTCAATTGCCTTTTCCGCAACCATTTTAGCTGTAGCTTCGTTGTCTGCACCTGCAGAGATATCAGCCGCAATTGCAAGAACCTTGATTCCGTAGAGCTTTTCAAGCTCCTCCTTAGCCTTTTCAAGCTTAGCAACGTTACGGCCTGTGATAACGAGGTTTGCACCTTCCTTAGCATAAGCAGTAGCGATACCGTAGCCGATAGAGCCACATCTGCCGTCGGAGAGGGCAGCAAAGCCCGCGCCTGTGATTATAGCGGTTTTACCTGTAAAAAATCCCATAATTATAACTCCTTTATATAAAGATTTTATTTGCCGTGGATAGTATAGCACAGTTGTTCATAAAAAGTCAAGAGAAACGGATAAAATAGTTAAATTTTTAGCAAACTTTTATAATGATTGAGAAAAAGGGCAACAAAACGCGGCAATGTTGCCGTGTGTTGTTAAAAAAATAGCAAGCTTGCCAACAAGGTGTCTTGTGTCCAAACTCTAACTGATTGTTGACTTTTCTCTTCCGTTATGTTATTATTAAAATAGATTACTATTTCATTTTACAAAGAGGTACAATAATGTCTAAGACGATTGGTGAAATCAGTACGGCAGCTCTTGCCTATCTCGGTGACAGTGTGCTCGAGCTTTGCGTTCGTCAAATGCTTGTTAAACGCGGAGTTTCGTCAGCTAAAAATTTGAATAGCGCAGCTCTTAAATTCGTTAAGGCAGAGGCTCAGGCCGATGCTGTAATGAAGATTTTGCCCATCCTTTCAGATGAGGAGAGTGCAGCCTACCGTCGTGGAAGAAACATCGGTCACACCAACGTTCCAAAGAGTGCAACCGTTGCTCAATATCGCATGGCAACCGGTTTTGAGGCACTTTTTGGCTATCTCAAGCTCCTTGACAGACAAGAGAGAATTGACGAGCTTTTCCTTATTGCCTACGAAGACAAAATCAAAGAAATAGATATAACTTAAGGAGGATTTTTACAATATGAGCAATCCAAAAATCAAAATCGTGGTAGAAGGCTTTGGAGAAATGCATGCAGAGCTTTATCCCGACGTAGCACCTATCACAGTTGAAAACTTTATGAATCTTGTTCGTTCAAAATTCTTTGACGGACTTATCTTCCATCGCGTTATCCCCGGCTTTATGATCCAGGGTGGTGGATACGATACAAATTTCGATCAGAAGGACGCAAAATCCATCAAGGGTGAGTTTCGTGCCAACGGAGTTAAGAATGATCTCAAGCACAATCGCGGCGTTCTCTCCATGGCAAGAACAAGCGCTCCCAACTCTGCTTCATCTCAGTTCTTTATCATGCACGCGCGTGCGCCTCACCTTGACGGTCAGTATGCTGCTTTCGGTAAGGTTTATGAGGGGCTTGAGGTTGTTGACAAGATTGCAAACGTTCCCACAACAATTAAGATGTGGATGTATCAGGACTGTCCTCGCAAGGACGTTGTTATCACAACCATTGAGGAAATCACAGAGTAATGGCTAAAAAGACTTTAAAGGGTGGAGCACTCGTTGCTCCTCTCCCTCCCACGATGGTCAGCTGTGGAGATATGGAGGATTCCAACATCATTACGATCGGTTGGACGGGAATCCTCAACACCATTCCACCAAAGACCTATATATCCGTTCGCCCCACAAGACATTCCTACAGCATTATCAAGGAAAAGGGTGAGTTCGTTATCAATCTCACTCCCTCAAGGCTCGTTAAAGAGGCAGATTATTGTGGCATATACACGGGCAAAAAGGTGAATAAGTTTGAAAAGTGCAAGCTCACCAAGATCAGGGGAACGGAAATCGACTGCCCCATGATTGAAGAATGCCCTGTCAACATCGAGTGCAGGGTTACGGATATCATTCCCCTCGGCTCACATGATATGTTCATGGCAGACATCGTTGCCGTTAATGTTGACGAGGAGCTTTTTGACAAGGATGACAAGATGCGTCTTGACAAGGCAGGCCTTGTTGCCTACGCTCACGGAGAATATTTTGAGCTTGGCAAAAAGATAGGTAAATTCGGCTTTTCGACTAACAAAAAGAAGAAAAAGCCAAATAAAAAGAAAGTTAGTAAGTAGAGGTAAACACATATGCTTCAAACAGAAGGTAAACAATATCACATTCCCGCGTCAGTTGGCGAGGTAGGAAAGTACGTAATTCTTCCCGGTGACCCCGGAAGATGCGAAAAGATAGCTAAATTTTTTGACGACCCCGAATTTTTGGGTACAAACCGTGAATACTGCATTTGGAACGGCACGCTTAACGGTGTGAAGGTTTCAGTTTGCTCAACGGGTATCGGCGGTCCTTCAACTGCGATTGCCGTTGAGGAGCTTTCAGCTTGCGGTGCAGACACCTTCATCAGAGTAGGTACTTGCGGCGGCATCGATCTCGACGTTAAGGCGGGTGACGTTGTTATAGCAAACGGTGCAGTTCGTCAGGACGGAACAAGCCTTGAATATGCTCCTGCAATTTTCCCTGCAGTTCCTGATACGGACGTTCTCTTTGCGCTCGTTAGTGCAGCGAAGGGCGAAAAGCACGACACACACGTTGGTGTTGTTCAGGCAAAGGACTCCTTCTACGGTCAGCACAGACCTGCAAAGATGCCCACAGCTCCTCAGCTCCTTGCTCAGTGGGACGCATGGAAGAAGCTTGGCGTTAAGGCAAGTGAGATGGAATCAGGAACACTTTTCGTTGTTTCATCACTCCTTCGTGCAAGAAGTGGCGGTGTGTTCTCTGTAGTTTGGAACCAGGAACGCTATGATGCCGGACTTGACACCGACGACGTTCACAACGTTGACACCGAGGCAGCTATTCGCGTTGCCATCGAGGCGATCAAGCTCCTTATCGAGCAGGACAAAAAATAATTTATAAAAAAACAGACCTCCCTCGTTTGAGGGAGGTCTTTTATGGTAATATTGATGCATGAAGACTGCGTATAAACAAAAAAGAAACACCCCCGTGTCTGTTGAATCCTCAAAATGAGTACCCATTCCTGCCAAAGGCAGGTGCAGATGGTTGGTGCTTCTATTAATAAAATATCACAAAAATCAAAATTTGTCAACAATTTTAAAAAACAGGCACTCGTTTGAGTGCCTGTTTTTATTTTCGCGTTAAATCACCTTTTCGAAAACGAGGCGTCTTCCTTCCTTATGGGATGAGAGGATTCCGTTTTCAACAAGCAGCTTTTGCAAGCTCCAAAGCTTTAATCCCTTCAGCTTTGTGGCTTTTGAAAGCTCGTCGCGAGTGAAGGGGACGTCGGGAAGCAATGCAAAAACCTCGTTTTTGACGTCCTCAAAGCCATTTATGTATTTGATTTCAAACACCGTGCCTGCGAGCCTGTCCTTGCTTGTGGCACGGATCTTTTTTTGCTTTCCGTATCCGTCGAGAAGACGGATCTCCTCGATTTCTATTAATGGAAAGCAAAAGGATATACGCTCCTTGCCAACAAATTCCCCAAGATAGTGCAAATCGGCAATTCCGTTTGCGATCGACTCGTGTTTTGAGGACGTTCTCGGTGCTTTTTCAAGCTCGCCCTCCTCATTTATCCAATAAATTTTGCGATTTTTGGCTATCGGTCGAACGATAACGATATCGTAATCGGTATTTTCAAGATAAAAATTTAATTTTTTAGAAAGGGGAGCAAGATTTCCCGTCTGAATTTCAAAAATCGTTTTTCCGTCGCACGCATCGGCAACGAACCTTCCTATTTTTATTTCGTGCAAGCTTTCATCGGGGCAAAAATGCGATTTTAAGGACGCGTGCAGTGAGCGTTCCATGTAGGTCGTTATCAGATTGTCCGTTTTTTGAACGTCTTTCATATGCTTTTTGCTCCTTTCCGTTTAAAAATTAAAAAACAAAAAATTTACACTTTTATTTTATCACATTCTGAGCAAATTATAAATAGAGGAATCAAAATTTATCAAAAATTTTTCATATCCTTATATAAACGGAGGTAAAACAAATGATATATCATAAACGCAGCGTCAGTTTAAGGGCTTTTGTGAAGAGGATACTTGCTCTTGTCATTTTGATGATGCTATCCACAGGCTCGTTCTTTGGAACGTATAAGCTTTTGATACCGAGAACGGTATCGTGCTTTTCAAATCAGGAGATACCGAGCTTTCTTGGCGCGACCTTTGAGCAGTCGGACAGTGAAAACACGATGGGTGTGGTCAGCCTTATGAGTGGTCAATACAAGCTTTTTGGCGCGATACCCGTAAGGAGTGTAACCGTTGCAAGACTTGAGGACGTCAAGGTGTACGTTGGTGGAGTGCCCTTCGGCATTAAATTTTGCACCAAGGGGGCGACCGTCATCGGATTTGAAAACGAGAGCACAAATCCGGCATACAAGGCAGGACTCAGACTTTTGGACGTGATAACAAAGATAAACGGCAAGGAGATCACAAGTGCGACTGAAATTTCGCACATGCTTGAGGGTGGCAAGGAGATAGAGCTTACCTATATACGGGCAGGGAAGGAATACAAAATAAAATTCAAGCCACAGTACAGCGAGGGTGAGCAAAAATACACTCTGGGCGTGTGGCTGAAGGATAGCGGAGCAGGGATCGGCACGCTGACCTACGTCTTGGAGGATGGAAGCTTTGGCGGACTCGGTCATGGTATCTGCGAAAGTGAAACGGGAGAGCTTACTCAAATATCGAGTGGAACGGTGCTCGGCGTCACACTGAACGGTCTTACAAAGGGATTGAAGGGTATCCCCGGTGAGCTTAAGGGCTATTTTAACTCGTCAAAGAAGGGATCGATATACAAAAACTCGCAGGTCGGCGTGTTTGGAGCACTTTCCGAGATTCCCGAAGAAATCAAGGAAAAGACCTATTCCTTGGGACTTAAGAGTGAGCTGAGAGAGGGGGAGGCAACCATCGTTTGCACACTCGATGACAACGTAAGAAGGGAATACAGCATAGAAGTATACAATATCAATTTGAATGCCGAGGGAAACAAGTGCTTTAATATAAGGGTTACCGATCCTGACCTCCTTGCAAGGACGGGAGGCATTGTGCAGGGCATGAGTGGGTCACCCATAATCCAGAACGGTAAGCTTATCGGCGCGGTGACGCACGTGCTTGTCAACGATCCGACCTCGGGATATGGAATCTTTATCGAAAACATGATAACCGAGATGGCTAAATCCGATAGGAAGGCAGCATAACGAAAGGAGCTTGAGGCATTGCTTCAAGCTCCTTATTTTGGAAACATCAAAGATATTCGGTATTTATTGACAAAAAATGTTAAGTGTGCTATAATGAATCACTAAAAAGTTTTGGGAGGTAATTATGCGAAAGCTTTTAATTTTGGGCATGTCCGTTATATATGCTCTTGTTATGACGTTTTGCGCCTATTCACCCGTAGTATCCCAGCACTTAAACAACGAAGATAACTATATAAGAATGCAAGCCACCGTTTCTTCTGCTGAATATAGGGAAGAGGGCTATTCATATTTGTACATAAAGCTTCTTGATACCGAAAATTATTACGGCTTTACGGGTGTTGATCCCGATGCTTGTGATGATGAGACGATAGAAAGCACTGTTGTCGAGATAAAGATCGTTCCTGAAAATGCGATGATTCTTAAGGATAGAGGATTTTTTGACGAGGTGAAATCGGGAGATACTGTCACGTTGTTTACTACTTGTTGGATACACGAGGACATAGCACGTCACTATCTTGCAGGCGCAACGCTCGGCGCAAAGACATATCTCTTCTTCAACGAGGGAATGGACGGTATGTCCACTGCCACACAGAGATTGAACGAGATAGATTTCAATTCAATTTTAACTCAAATACAATAAAAAAAGCCGTATCGAAATGCTTCGGGCTCTTAAGGACAGTTTCTAAAACTTAAGAACTACGAGCATTGCGAAGGCGAAGAAAAATACGAGAACATTTCGGTGTTCTCGTATTTTTCATTTTTGCACATTTGCAGATTTTCTGTCTTTGTAGTACACTTAAGGCACCAAATGAAAGGAAGGTGCAATATATGGAAAAGTACATTGAACAAAACGGAATCACTTATGAACTCAGAGGCGAGCAATACTACCCTTTGCTTGAACTTCCCGAACAGAAAGAGGTCGGCAAATACGGAAGATTGCACCTCGAATATCTCAAAGCGCATCGCAAGGGATACCACACCACGCTTCTTATGGAAGGCACTCTCAATCAGCGGCTGTATGAGATCGACGTTGAAGCGAAAACGATGGTTGAAAGCATTACCTCAAGCCTCGCTACCGAAAGAGGTATTGACGAGGATTTGAAAGCTCGCGATATGCTCCGATGGGTTTCCGAGATGAACAATATCAAGGCGAGTGCCGAGGAAATCGTCTTGCGAGAGGTGGTATACGTATGAATGTGATAAAAGAACTATGGCACGGAAACATAATTCCGCAAGAAGATAGCAGAACCAACTCCAAGGAGATGAAAGAACTCCTCGGCTATATGTCGCGTCACCACGAGGACTTGGAGAAAAGCTTCACCGATGAGCAGAAAGAAGTCTTCGAAAAGTTTCACGATTGTTGGAGTGAGTACATGAGCCTTGCCGAAGCAGCAATATTTGAGTATGCTTTCAAGCTCGGTATGCAGATTGCGATTGAAACGCTAACAAATAACGAATAACCAAAGCGGCAGGGATTAGAAACGGATCCCTGCCGCAACTTTTTTCAAAAACTTTCCCAAAAGATATTGACAAACATCGAAGTGTGTGTTAGAATATATCTACACTTATCGATGTGTTGAAAGGAGGAACTGCAAAATGGCATTTAAGCACAATGATGGAATAAAGATATTCAAGGCTCTTGCCGACGATAACCGTCTTGAGATTATGGAGCTTCTGATGAATGGCGAGAAGTGCGGTTGTGCTCTCCTTGAAGAACTCAAGATCGGACAGTCAACTCTTTCTCACCATATGCGTATACTGTGTGAAGCTGGACTTGTAGATGCCTGCAAAGAAGGTAAATGGATGCACTATTCGCTCTCCGCAGAGGGCTCGGCACAGGTCAGAGAGTTGATCGAAAGATACACACTATCATCCGACAAAGCTTGTAGCTACAAGAAATGCGATAGTTGCAAGAAATAATATTGGCTTATAAGGTCAGTGCGTTTTGTGCTGACCTATAAACAAAACCAACGCATTGATACATATAGATATATAAATGTAATTGGAGGTACAT
>JAZRFY010000023.1:0-40787 GCA_045643885.1 Eubacteriales bacterium
AGAAATTATGGATGCAAAGAACAATGCCGGTGCTGCCTTCAAGAAGAAGGAAGAAACACACAGAATGGCAGAAGCAAACAAGGCTTTTGCACACTACAGATATTGATTTTAAAGGAGACTTACAATGCCAAGAGAATATTCGCTTGAAAAAACAAGAAACATTGGTATTATGGCGCACATTGACGCTGGTAAGACCACTACTACTGAGCGTATCTTGTTCTACACAGGTAAGACTCATAAAATCGGTGAAACTCACGAAGGTTCTGCAACAATGGACTGGATGGCTCAGGAGCAGGAGCGTGGTATCACAATCACATCCGCTGCTACAACATGCTATTGGGCAAAATCAGAGTTCCACAACGATGCAGCCGCTACAAAGGCTAACACACATCGTATAAACATCATCGACACACCCGGACACGTTGACTTCACAGTTGAGGTTGAGCGTTCACTCAGAGTACTTGACGGTGCAGTTACAGTACTTTGTGCTAAGGGTGGTGTTGAACCCCAGTCTGAAACAGTATGGCGTCAGGCTGATAAGTACAGAGTTCCCCGTATGTGCTATGTAAATAAGATGGACATCAACGGTGCGAACTTCTATCGCGTTGTTCAGATGCTTAAGGACAGACTTCATGCAAATGCAGTTCCGATTCAGCTTCCCATTGGTGCTGAAATGGACTTCAGGGGCGTTATCGACCTTATGGAAATGAAGGCTGAAGTTTATTATGATGAACAGGGCAAGGATATGAGAAGTGAAGAAATTCCCGCAGATATGCTTGACAAGGCTCAGGAATATCATGCAGCAATGGTTGAATCCATTTGCGAAACAGACGAGGAATTGTTCGAAAGATATTGCATGGAAGAAGAGATCTCCGTTGAGGAGCTTAAGGCTGCTCTTCGTAAGGCAACTATCGACAACAAGATCGTTCCCGTAGTTTGCGGTACTTCTTATAGAAACAAGGGTGTTCAGAAGCTCCTCGACGCAATCGTTGAGTACATGCCTTCTCCTCTTGACATTCCTTCTATCAAGGGTATCAACCCCGATACAGAGGAAGAGACAGAGAGACCCGCTGGCGATGAGAATCCTTTCTCAGCTCTCGCATTTAAGATTATGACAGACCCCTACGTTGGTAAGCTCTGCTTCTTCCGTGTTTACTCCGGTAGCGTAGCAGCAGGTACAAACGTATATAACTCCACAAAGAACAAGCACGAAAGATTCGGACGTGTTCTTCAGATGCATGCTAACGACCGTAAGGATATCGACGTATGCTACAGTGGTGATATCGCGGCTGTCGTATCTACAAAGTATACAACAACAGGTGACACATTCTGTGATCAGAAGAATCCCGTAATCCTTGAGTCTATGGAATTCCCTGAGCCTGTTATCTCAGTTGCTATCGAACCCAAGACTCGCGCAGGTCAGGAAAAGATGGGCCTTGCTCTTGCAAAGCTTGCAGAAGAAGACCCCACATTCCGTACCTACACAGACGAGGAAACAGGCCAGACAATTATTGCTGGTATGGGTGAGTTGCACCTTGAAATTATTGTTGACCGTTTGCTTCGTGAATTTAAGGTAGAAGCTAACATCGGTAAGCCTCAGGTTGCATACAAGGAAACAGTTCGTAAGAAGATTGACCATGAATGCAAGTACAAGAAGCAGTCCGGTGGTTCCGGTCAGTATGGTCACGTTAAGCTTACTCTTGAGCCCAACGAGCCCGGTAAGGGTTACGAATTCGTTAACGCTGTTACAGGCGGTGCTATTCCTAAGGAATACATCGAGCCCGTTAACCAGGGTATCCAGGGTGCTATGCAGAACGGTGTTCTTGCCGGTTATAATGTTGTTGACGTTAAGGTTACACTTTACGATGGTTCTTACCACGAAGTTGACTCTTCTGAAATGGCGTTCAAGATCACAGGTTCTATGGCATTCAAGGAAGCTATGCGTCTTGCGGATCCTGTTCTTACAGAGCCCATCGTTAAGGTTGTTACAATTACTCCCGAGGATTACCTTGGTGACGTAATCGGTGACATCAACTCTCGTCGTGGTCAGATCCAGTCTATGGAACCCGGCAACGGCGCAACAGAGCTTACAAGCTTTGTTCCCCTTTCCGAAATGTTCGGATATGCAACAGACCTTCGTTCAAAGAGCCAGGGTCGTGCACAGTACTCAATGGAACCCAGCCACTTCGCAGAAGTGCCCAAGTCCATTCAGGAAGGTATTATTACTTCTCGTGCTAAGAAGTAAGATATATAAAACATTAAAAAACATTAATTCATTATAATGGAGGATTTTCAAAATGGCAAAGCAAACATTTGAACGTACAAAACCCCACGTAAACATTGGTACAATTGGTCACGTTGACCACGGTAAGACAACTCTTACAGCTGCTATCACAAGAACACTCTCTATCCTTAACGGTTCTGAGTTCCTTGATTACAGCCAGATCGACAACTGCCCCGAGGAAAGAGCTCGTGGTATCACAATCAACTCTCGTCACGTTGAGTACGAGACAGAAAACAGACACTATGCACACGTTGACTGCCCCGGACACGCAGACTACGTTAAGAACATGATCACAGGTGCTGCTCAGATGGACGGCGCTATCCTCGTTGTTGCAGGTACAGACGGCCCTCTTGCACAGACAAGAGAACACGTTCTTCTTGCTCGTCAGGTAGGCGTTCCCGCACTTGTAGTATTTATGAACAAGACAGACCTCGTTGACGACGATGAGCTTCTTGATCTTGTTGAGATGGAGATCAGAGATCTTCTTTCTTCCTACGACTTCCCCGGTGATGATATCCCCGTAGTTCGTGGTTCCGCTCGTAACGCTCTTGAATCTTCTAACAACGACCTCAGCGCTCCTGAGTACGCTTGCATTCTTGAGCTCATGGATGCAGTTGATAACTACATTCCTACTCCTGAGCGTCAGGCTGACCTTGCATTCCTTATGCCCGTAGAGGACGTATTCTCCATCTCCGGTCGTGGTACAGTTGCTACAGGTAGAGTTGAAAGAGGTACAGTTAAGGTTGGTGACGTTGTAGAAGTAGTTGGTCTTTCCGACGAAAAGAGAAGCACAACAGTTACTGGTGTAGAAATGTTCCACAAGCTCCTTCCTCAGGCTGAAGCTGGTGACAACATCGGTGCACTTCTTCGTGGTATCGCTAAGGACGAGATCGAAAGAGGTCAGGTTCTTGCTAAGCCCGGTTCCGTACACCCCCACACAAAGTTCGTAGGTCACGTATACGTTCTTACAGAGAAGGAAGGCGGACGTGCTAAGCCCTTCTTCGCAGGTTACAGACCTCAGTTCTACTTCAGAACAACAGACGTTACAGGTACAATCCAGCTCCCCGCAGGTGTTGAAATGTGCCGTCCTGGCGATAACGTAGATATGACAGTTGAGCTTATCACACCTATCGCTTGTGAGCAGGGTCTTCGTTTCGCTATCCGTGAGGGTGGTAGAACAGTAGGTTCCGGCGTCGTTTCCGAAATTCTTGAATAATTTATAATTATTTAGAATAAACTAACGATTTATGAGGGCTGCTGCATTAGTGCAGCAGCCCTTACTTTTCAAAATGATTGCACGAATTTCAGTGCTAGCATATACTAATAAAAATATCTTTGCGGATTGGTGAAATTCCATACCGACAGTTAAAGTCTGTGAACTCTTGCTCGCAAGAGCCGATTGGGTGAAACTCCCATACCGACGGTAAAGTCCGGATGAGAAAAGATAAAATATGAGGATAGGCATAGGTCTATCCATATCCCCGACCTTTTTTGTAAAAGAGTCGGATTTTTTATCTTTCCTCACTAATTTTAGGAGGAAATATTATGAAAACAAGAACAAACAATTCACAAAAAATAAAAAAAATAACCGTTATAGGAATCTTTATTGCTCTTGCTTATGCAGTGTGCGCAGTGTTGCCTATAAAGATATCCTTTTTAACACTTGACTTTAAAGACGTGATTTCTACAATCTGCGGATTGTTTTTTGGACCGATTGCGGGCATTGTTTGCGCAGCTATTGTGCCTTATATTGAGATGATTACTATTTCAACAACCGAGTTTTACGGACTTATTATGAATTTGATAAGCTCCGGAACATTTGTAGGAATTGCAACTATTATTTATAAATACAAAAAAAGTATCAAGGGAGCAATCTTGGGACTTGTTACGGCTTCTGTAGCAACGATGGGCGTTATGACCTTGGCAAATATTTTGATCACACCCCATTATCTTGAATTGACTATGGGTATGCCCTTGAGTGCTGCTAAAGACATGGTTAAAGGCTTGCTTCCAACAACAATAATTCCTTTCAACGTTGTAAAATCAATACTCAATGCATCCCTTGTAATGTTGCTTTATAAGCCCATGTCAAAGGTGCTTAAGAGCATGGGAATTTCTAAGACCTTTAAATCAGATAATTCTGAAGAAAAAGCTCCTGATAAAGCGTCAAATTCAATGCGATCTGTAATCGTTACGCTTGTTAGTGCTGCTATCGTTGTAGTGGCACTTGTTATTGTATTTGTTGTGCTTAAAGGGGAAATTGCATAAAAATACAAAATATTACATAAATTATCACAAGGAGGTATGACAATGGGTGAAATAATTAAAGACTTTTTTCTTGAGTTTATCGGAGAAGAGCTTTGCGTTTTCTTTTGTTCAATGCTTCCTGTGATTGAGCTCAGAGGAGCAATTCCTATGGCATTTGCTATGGGACTTCCTTGGTGGCAAGCATATTCGATTTCCGTTGTCGGTAACCTTTTACCGGTGCCTTTTATACTCCTTTTGATAAATGCAGTTATCAAGTGGATGTCGGGATCAAAGGTCGGATTTTTCAATAAAATCGCAGATTTCTTGCTTAAAAGAGTAGAAAAAAAGCGTGACAAGATTGAAAAATATTCATTTTGGGGACTTTGCTTGTTCATTGCAGTTCCACTTCCTGTGACGGGAGCGTGGACGGGCTCACTCGTAGCTGCGGTTATCGGCATGAAGCCTTGGAAGGCGTTTTTGTCAGCGCTTCTTGGAGTCCTTATAGCAGGTGGTCTGGTGACCTTGATCGTCTATGGTGGAATCGGTTTTCTCCAGTGGCTCATTTGAATATAATCAGTATTTAATGCATAAAAATCCACTGCTTTGGTGGATTTTTTTGTTTTTTTGTATTATTTTATAAAAAGGTATTGCAAAAAGGGATATTGTGTGATATAATACATTGGTTCAAAAATTAAAGATAATATATGCCAAAATCATATATGACTTATCCAGAGTGGCGGAGGGACGAGCCCTATGAAACCACAGCAACCTACCTCGTTTAAAGTGGACGATGCAAGGTGCTAATTCCCGAGAGATGAGATTTTACGTTTCACTCCCTCGGTTTGTCGAGGGATTTTTTTAGTTGTTGGAGGTTTTGGCGAAAACGAAAGGAATTTTAAAATGAAGAAGGTACTTTTTACATCCCAGTCCGTAACTGAAGGACATCCCGACAAAATTTGTGACAAAATATCCGATGCTGTGCTTGACGCTCTTCTTGAACAGGACCCCTATAGCCGTGTTGCTTGTGAAACTTGCTGCACAACAGGTCTTGTAATGATTATGGGTGAGATCACAACAAAGGCTACTATCGACTATCAGAAGATCGTTCGCGAAACAGTTCGTGAAATCGGTTATGACAGAGCAAAATACGGCTTTGACTGTGATTCTTGCGCAGTTCTCAGCTCTGTTCACGAGCAGTCACCCGACATCGCTCTTGGTGTTGACAAGTCTCTTGAAGCAAAGAATGGTGAAATCGTTGACGAATACGATACAGGTGCAGGTGACCAGGGCCTTATGTTTGGTTACGCTTGCGACGAAACTCCCGAGCTTATGCCCCTTCCTATCTCTCTTGCGCACAAGCTTGCGATCCAGCTTACAAACGTAAGAAAGAATCATACACTTGATTATCTCCGTCCCGACGGCAAGACACAGGTTACAATCGAATATCATGACGACGTGCCCGTAAGAGTTGACACAGTTGTTATCTCCACACAGCACTCTGATTCCGTAACACTTGAAACAATCCGTGAGGACCTTATAAACAACGTTATCACACCCATCATCCCTGCAGAGCTTATGGATGCTGAAACAAAGATCTATATCAATCCCACAGGCCGTTTTGTAGTAGGTGGACCTGCAGGCGACTCCGGTCTTACAGGTAGAAAGATTATCGTTGATACATACGGTGGATACTCTCGTCACGGTGGTGGCGCATTCTCCGGTAAGGATCCTACAAAGGTTGACCGTTCTGCTTGCTATGCAACAAGATATATCGCGAAGAATATCGTTGCAGCGGGTCTTGCAAAGAGATGTGAGGTTCAGCTTGCATATGCTATCGGTATTGCAAAGCCCGTATCAGTTATGATTGATACATTCGGCACTGCAGTTGTTGATGAGGCTCTCATTTCCGAGGCAGTTCAGAAGCACGTTGACCTTCGTCCTGCAGCTATCATCGATAGATTCCAGCTTCGCCGTCCCATCTACAGTGCAACAGCTGCTTACGGACACATGGGTAGAGAAGATATCAATGCTCCTTGGGAGGCAAGAGATCTTGCTGAAATCCTCAAGGCAGAGCTTTTGAAGTAATAATTTATACACAAATCAAAAATTAAGACCTCAAATTCATATTTGAGGTCTTTCTTAAAACTTGAAAGGGGGTAATGCCAATGTCAAATCACTACGAGAACGTTGACGAGTCGGGAGTTGTGACTCTTGAGGGCTCGGTCGAGTACGTGATATATTCAAACGAGGAAAACGGATATACAATTCTCGAAATGACACTTGAAAAGAACGAAATAGTAACTGCAGTTGGTATTATGCCCTACGTTGGCGAGGGAGAAACGCTCAAGGTATATGGAAAATGGGTGCATAATCCCAAATATGGAAGACAGTTTTCCGTATCGAGCTATGAAAAGGTAATGCCTGCTGACGAGGTATCAATCCTTCGTTATCTTTCCTCGGGAGCAATAAAGGGAATAGGCCCTAAAACCGCTCAAAGGATAGTTGACGTCTATGGCAAGGATACCTTTGACGTTATTGAAAACCATCCCGAATGGCTCGGTGAAATATCGGGCATCACTCCCAAAAAAGCAAGGGAAATCGGAGAAAATTTCAGAAAAAGCTCGGGAATGAGAAGCACGATGATGTTCTTCAGAGAATATTTTGGTGCTGCTCTTACCATGAAGATATATAAGAGATGGGGAGCAAGCTCGGTTGACAGAGTTAAGGAAAACCCATATATTCTTTGCGAGGAGATTGACGGAATCGGCTTTGAAAAGGCTGACAGCATGGCTATGAAGCTTGGTTTTCTTGCCGATGGTCTTGATAGAATATCTTCGGGCGTGCTTTACCTTTTAAAGCAGAAGAATGCCCAAAACGGACATGTTTGTATGCCTGAGGACGTGTTGATTTCGAATGCTGCAAAGATGTTTGAGGTTGAAGAGAGTGGAGTAAGGCTTGCTCTTGTAGATCTTGCAAAAAGCAATAAGATTCGCGCCGTCAAATATGACGGTATAAGATATATTTACGATAAGGACAGCTATGATGCGGAAAAATATATTGCGCGAAAGCTCGATCTTATCGACAAGGTTTGTGCATCCGTTGGAGCATCCGATATGCACGCGTTTATCGCCAAGGAAGAGACAAGGAGTGGCATAAAATACGCACCATTGCAGAAAAAGGCGATTTCATCATCTCTTGAAAGTGGGGTTATGATACTTACCGGTGGTCCAGGTACTGGAAAAACGACCGTTGTAAGAGCACTTATCGAGATATTTGACAGTATGGGCTTTGACGTTGCCCTTTGCGCTCCCACAGGTCGTGCAGCAAATAGAATGAGTGAGGCAACGAGCCGCGAGGCAAAGACCATTCACAGACTTCTTGAGATGGACTTTTCAGACGGATCTCACGGTGTTTTCAATCGCGATGAGGATAATCTTCTTGATGAGGAGGTTATCATCGTTGACGAGGCATCGATGATAGACCAAAATCTGATGTGTGCACTTTTAAAGGCCATCAAGCCCGGTGCAAGACTTATAATCATTGGTGACAGTGATCAGCTTCCAAGCGTTGGGGCAGGAAACGTTTTGCGTGACCTTATAGCCACCGAGCGATTTGCCACTGTGCGACTTAACGAGATATTCCGTCAAGCAAGTGAGAGTCTTATAGTAACCAATGCTCACGCGATAAACAGGGGAGAAATGCCCGATTTGGATATCAAGGATAAGGACTTTTTCTTCTTACCAAGAACAAGCAGTGTGGATATTGCTTTCACAGTTGCTGATCTTTGCAAGAACAGATTGCCCAAGGCATACGGAGCAAGGGATACTGCAAATATGCAGGTTATATCTCCATCAAGAAAGGGTGAGGCGGGAACTGAAAATCTCAACGTCTTGCTTCAGCAAAGCTTGAATCCTTCGCAATTTGGTAAAAAGGAATATAAATATAAGCAGGTTACCTTCCGTCAAGGGGATAGAGTTATGCAAACCAAGAACAATTACGATCTTGAGTGGCAAAGAGATGACGGATCGATAGGAAACGGCGTTTTCAACGGTGATATCGGATTTATCTATGATATCGACTTCAGGGAGCAGGCAATGGAGATAGTTTTTGACGATAAGACCGTCAAATATGATTTTTCCTATCTTGAGGAGCTTGAGCATGCCTATGCGATAACGGTGCATAAGAGTCAGGGAAGTGAATATCCCATCGTTATCATTCCTGCATATCGCACGTCGGAAATGCTTCTTTCACGGAATATGCTCTATACTGCCGTAACGAGAGCGCAGAGAATGGTAATCATAGTTGGTGACAAGAGCATCGTTTCGATGATGGTCCAAAACGATAGACAGACACTTCGCTATACGGGACTTTTCAGATATTTCAGAGGTGAAGAATGAGTGTAAAGCATCTTTTACTTAATCTTGTGTTTCCTCCAAAATGCTCAAACTGTCACGCCTTGCTCGACGTGAGCATTGATAAGAGAGTAACCGAAACGCTTTGTCCTGATTGCAGAATAAAATATGAAAACGAAAAGCAAAGAGAATGCGCTTTTTGTGGACTTTCTATGAAATTTTGTCGGTGTATGCCAAGAAATATGGAGAGGGCACAGTGTTCTTGCTTGTTAAAGCTTATCTCCTATAGACCGCAGGATGAGGAGTTTCCGATAAGACAGTTTCTTTATTCGGTTAAGCGTCGCGATGATAGAATATACTTTGATTTTATAGCCGAGCAAATGAGAGAAATTTTGATTACGGAGATGAAATCGCGCTCACTGATGCCGGATGATTGTGTTATCACCTATCTTCCAAGAGCTAAAAAGAATAAGGCTGAGCACGGATTTGATCAAGGCTTGAGTCTTGCAAAATCGCTTTCATTCGTTACAGGCATCAAATTTGTTGATTGCTTTAAGAGAAGGCTTTTTGTAAAGGAGCAAAAGAATCTCAATCAGTATGAAAGAAGGCTCAATATGAAGAGTGCCTATGAGATTTCAGACGTTGAGACACATATTTCGGATAAAACCGTGATACTTGTTGACGATATCGTAACAACGGGCTCATCCATGGCAGCCTGTGCAAGATTGGCATTTTCAAAGGGAGCTTATGACGTGATCGGAATTTGTATAGGACTTACCGAAAAAGAGAAAAATATTTATAAAAATAAACGCCGAAACGATTGATTTGTTTCGGCGTTTGTGCTACAATATAGTATAATGACTAACTTTGCGAAAGAGAGGAACGGATATGCTGGATAAAAGCTTGATAACAACAGATATTGGCATCGATCTTGGAACGTCATCCGTTCTTGTTTACGTAAAGGGCAGGGGGATCGTACTAAGAGAGCCGAGCGTTGTTGCGATCGATAACAACACAAACAAGATAGTGCGAATCGGCAAAGAGGCTCAACAAATGCTTGGTAGAGCCCCTGAGAATATTTCAATAATAAGACCGCTTAAGGATGGCGTTATCAGCCAGTATAGCGTAACTCTTAAAATGCTTGAGTATTTTATCGAGAGAGCTTGTGGCAAAACACTTATCCGTCCAAGAGTAATGATATGTGTGCCATCGGGCATCAACGAGGCCGAGGAGATGACCGTTATCAATGCCACAAATCAGGCAGGAGCGCGTCAGACTCTTCTTATTGAAGAGCCTGTTGCTGCAGCTATCGGTGCGGGAATAGATATTGAAGCTCCAAGTGGACATATGATAGTTGATATCGGTGGTGGAACTACTGATATTGCAGTGATTTCTTACGGTGGAGTGGTTGCGTCCGAGTCGGTGAGAATTGCCGGTAACGAGCTTGACGAGGCAATAATTGCCTATGTCAAAAAGCGTCACAAGGTGCTTATCGGTGAAAGAACTGCAGAGGAAATAAAGATCAGAGTTGGCAGAGTGTTTGACGGCCCCTTTAAAAAGCAGGCTGAAATGGCCGTAAAGGGCAGATGCATGGTTAAGGGACTCCCTAAAATCGTTAGCTTTAACGGCAAGGAAACTCTTGCTGCCATCAAAGAGCCACTTACGGCAATAATCGACACCATTTGTATGGTTATCGAGAGAACACCTCCCGAGCTTCTTGGTGATATCTATAAGAACGGCATTGTTCTTACGGGCGGTGGTTCAAAGCTCACAGGACTTGATAAGCTTATCGAAAAGACCACAGGCATTCGCACAGTGGTTGCAAACGATCCTGTTTCATGTGTGGCACTTGGTACAGGAAAATCAATTGAAGGCCTTGAAAACGGCGCACTTGCCTTCTTGGGCAGCTTTGGAAACAGTTAATAAAAATCACGAGGATATCTTCGTGATTTTTTGAAAAGGAGATATATGATTATGGCAGAACAAATTATAACAAAGGGATTTAAGCCTGAAAAGGCTCTTGCATATTTTGAAGAGCTTTGCAAAATACCTCACGGCTCCGGAAACGAAGAGCAGGTTGCAAAATACATTGAAAATTTTGCAAAGGAGAGGGGACTTTTCTGCATAAGAGATGATAAAAATAACGTATTTATAAGAAAAGAAGCAACTGAAAATTATAAGGGAGAGGGAGCATATCTTCTTCAGGGACATACCGACATGGTATGTGCAAAGCTTACCTCCTCAAATCACGATTTTGAAAAGGATGCGCTCGACCTTTACGTTGAGGACGGTTGGCTCAGAGCCAGAGGTACAACCCTTGGCGGTGATGACGGAATTGCCGTTGCATTTATGCTCGCACTCCTTGACGGAGAGCTTTTGGAGCATCCCACACTCGAGTGTCTTTTCACAGTTGAAGAGGAAACAGGTCTTGGCGGTGCAGAATCCTTTGACTATTCCGTTGTAACAGCTAAAAAGATGGTCAACCTCGACTCCGAGAGTGAGGGTGAGGTATGTGCAGGATGTGCAGGCGGCGTCAGAAGCAAGCTTGATTACGTGCCCTCTATTGAAGAATCAAACGGTGATTTGATCACTCTTTCAATTGATGGACTTTTCGGTGGTCATTCAGGCGTTGAAATCAACTGTGGCAGAGCAAATGCCATCATTATGGTAGCTAATATCCTTGCTGAGATTTCAAAGGAGCAGGAGCTTGCACTCGTTTCTATTGTCGGGGGTGAGAAGGATAATGCCATCCCCCGTATGTGTGAGGTGAAATTTGTGGTTGAGGATTCCTCACGTGCAATTTCTAAGGTGGAAGAGCTTGACTCAAAGATTAGAGAGGGACTTGTTGACGAGGATAAGGGGCTTAAAATATCCATTTCCGCCACAAACGACCTTGAAAACGTATCCACTCTTTGCAATAGCGATAAGCTTATCTCAATGCTCAACACGATAAAAACAGGTGTTCTTGCTATGAGTGCTCACCTTAAGGGACTTGTTGAATTTTCAAGAAACCTCGGTGTTATCGACGTTACCGAAAAGGGAGCATACATTACCTACTCCTCACGTTCTTCAAAGGAAGAGCAGATTGATCTTTCAATCGACGAGGTAAATAAAGAGGCTTCTGTGATAGGTGCTAACGTGCGCCATACAGGAAGATATCCGGGTTGGGATTTCCTTCCCGAAAGTGATCTTCGCGACGCTTACGTTCGCAAATTCAAGGAGATTATGGATAAGGACGTTAAGACCGTGGTTATCCATGCAGGACTTGAGTGTGGCATTATCAAATCCCGTATTCCCGATATGGATATTATTTCAATCGGTCCTAATATGAGAAATATCCACACGCCTGACGAGGCTCTTGATCTTGACTCCTGTGCAAGACTTTTTGAGGTTTTAAAGGCAGTATTGCAAGAAAAATAATTTTATAAGGGGAGGCATTGCCTCCCTTTTTGCATAAGCATTCAAACGGACGAAAAAAGTCGATAAAAACTTTTGATTAAAGTTAAAAAAGGGACTACACAAAATGAATAATATATGATATAATGTAATATAATGAAAAGTTTACTCTTTTTTGGAAAGGGAACATAAAATGAGAGAAAATAATTACAAAAATAATAATAAAGGCAAAAATTTCGGCAAAAAAGAGGATAAGCGTCCCCACCGTGACGAAAAGCAGAGCTTTGGTAACAAGAAGCAGTATTACAAAGAGCCCGTTGCAGTTGAAGAGGGCGAGCTTGGTGGTCTCGTTATAGGCAGAAATGCCGTTCGCGAGCTTTTGAAATCCGGAAGAGCCGTTGACAAGCTCCTTGTTGGCAAGGGTGACAGAGAGGGCTCTATCGTGGTTCTTGTTGCTCAAGCTATCGAGAGAGGAATTCCCGTTGTTGAGGTGGATAGAGCAAAGCTTGATTCCATGGCGGGCATGAGTCAGCACCAGGGAGTTATCGCGATGGCAGCTGAAAAGGAATATTGCGAGGTTGAGGATATTATTGAAATCGCGCGTTCAAGAGGAGAAGCTCCCCTTATCGTTATTTCCGACGGTATCACAGACCCCTATAATCTCGGTTCACTTATTCGTTGTGCCGAGGGTGTTGGTGCGCACGGTCTTATCATTCCTAAGCGTAGAGCATCAGGACTTACTCCCCTTGTAAGCAAATCAAGTGCAGGAGCTATCGAGCACCTTGCAGTTGCAAAGGTTGCAAATATCGCACAAACTATCGAAGAGCTCAAGGCTCAAAATATTTGGGTATACAGTGCCGAGGCAGGTGGACAGGCATATTATGACACCGATTTTACAGGTGGATGTGCTATCGTATTCGGCAGTGAGGGTGAAGGCGTTTCTCAGCTCGTAAAGCAGAGAAGTGACTTTATCGTTTCCATTCCCATGTACGGTCACGTTAACTCATTTAACGTTTCAACAGCTGCAGCCGTTATTTTGGCTGAGGCATCAAAGCAGCATAGACAGAAAAAATAATTTATTATGAAAAAAATACGCAAAGGAGGTAATTTGAGTGAATAGTTCCGAAAACAAAGAAAACAAAGATATACTTGATATGCTCAAAGAACAGACGGAATCAGCGTCTACAGACGGGCATATAAACACTCAGGTTATCGATGAGGCGTCACTTACAGATGATGATATCAAGCAAATTCTTGAAAGAGAATTTTTCTTAAATGATAAAAGCAATGTGTCTATCAGTGATGAATACGTGGTCGACACAGAGGGATTTATGTCTACGTCAGAGATAGAAGTCTTAGAGGAATCCTCAAAAATCGAAGAGGAAACCGAGGATGAAATCGAAGAAATCGTAGAAGAGCCTGTAGAAGAAACTATTGAAGAAATCGTAGAAGAGCCAATCGTTGACGAGATAGATGAGGTTGTTTGCGAGGTTCTTGAAGAAACGGATTTGATTGTTGAAGAAACCGTCGAAGAGATCATTGAAGAACCTATTGAAGAGGTTGTCGAGGAAACTGTCGAAGAGATCGTTGAAGAACCTATTGAAGAGAACGAGCCTTCATATGAGCCTACAGTTTTGTTTGAGGCTTGCGAGGTGGAAGAGAGTGATGAGATTTCAGAAGAGATTGATTCTTTTGAGAAAGATTCTGTAGAAGAAAATACAGTCGCCCCCGAGCTTAATGCCGAAGAATCTCAAGAGGAAATTTTCAAGCAGGATATCGTTGTTGAGCAAATTGCGATTGAAGATCAAATCACCATCAACGAAATCATTCCCGAGAATACAAAAGAAGAAAACGACGAGTTCTCAGGACCTATGTCCGAGGAATCCATAAACTACGACGAGGTGCTTGAAGGACAGCAGGGCACAGTATTCAACAGCTTTGTTGAAGACTTTACAGGCGATCTTGACGACGTCGTGTTTGAAGCAGAAATAACAGAAAGCCGCGCTCCCGAAAAGCAATATACGATCTTTGAGGATTGGGAGCAGCTTATGAAGGACAAGCAGTACGAAACTGCTGAGGAGGGCATAATCCCTCCCACACAGGAGGAGCTTGCCTACAGTGCCGAAATTGCCGCAAGAGCTGCAAACGGACAAACTGACTATTTCACTCCCATCACACCCGATAGTGAGCTTGACGCCGTTGATATCGCGCTTATGGTGGCTCTTGGCGGTGAAAATGAGATAGACCAAACGGTCGGATTTGAAAAGATCCGTCAAGCGGTACACATGCCTGCCGAAGAGGCTGTATCAATCAATACCGACAATGCCGTATACGGCTATTGCGGTGAGGAATTCAGCTCCATTCTTCAAACGGGCAAAATCAAGAAAAAATATAAGAGTGACAAAACCAAGCTTATTTTCCAAGCTTTTGCCACTGCCATTATCACCTTCATTCTTATGCTTTATGAGATTGCAGGATGGACAGCAGACGGCATTTTGCTCTATGGAAATGCAAATCTTCAGGTTCTGGTTGGTCTTTTGTTCCTTGTGATAGCAGTTGCTATTTCTGCCTCAAAGCTCAAGACCTTCTTTAAGAATATGCTTGATTTTTCATCCATATCCTATATCGGAGCAATGATACTTTCCTTGCTCAGCATCCTTCACGATATACTTATAATGACCACAGGATATGCAAATCCCGGTGAAACCGTCCATTCATTTGCAACGCTCCTGCTTCTTGTGAGCCTTGTATACGATATATTTGACGTTTATCATCAGTCCGGAGTGTTTGATATCGTGTCAAACAGCAATAAAAAGCTTGTTCTTGAGCCTTATGGAAAGCTCAGGGTTGGTGAGGACGAAAGAAGTGCCGACATCATCGACAAGGATAGCTATTGTATCTCTCGCGTAAGTGGGGTTAACGGATTCTTTGCAAGAATGTCCAAGCCCACGTCCAACGTTACAGGCAAGCTTGTTTCACTTGTGCTTAGCTTTTCAGTTTCTCTTTGTGTAATGCTTATACTTTTGCTTACGGGCGAGGAGATTGGAACAATCGTTTTAAGCCTTGTGGTTACACTTTCATTCTCCTTGATATGTGCAGCAATATTTGAGAGTGAATTTGCATTCTTTACAGTTTACAGAATACTTAAAAAGTACAAAACAGGTATCCTTGGTAAAGCAAGTGTCGAGGAATACGGAAAAAGCAATATCGTTTATTTTGACGATTTCAACGTTTTCAACAAGAAGAGCGTAAGAACCAAGGGACTTAAGCTCTATGACAATAACGAGATATATAGAATACTTTATCACACTCAGGCAGTGTTCTCCAAGGTTGGCGGACCTCTTAAGGGAGTGTTTGAATTTGCCACCACCGAGATGCTTCACTCAAAGAGTGTTGAGATAAAGGAGATAAGTAAGGAGGGAATCTCTGCCATCGTCGATAATCGCACCACTGTGCTTATCGGAAGTGGAAGCTTTATGAAGAGCAGGGGAATCCATCCAAGCTATACTGCAGCCGATTTAAGACTTGAGGAGGCAGGTGAAGATAGCATCATGTTCATTGCCTTGAACGGCACACTTGGTGCAAAGCTTTACGTAACCTACCAATTCTCAAGTGAATTTGAAAGACTTGCCAAAAAGCTTACTGCTTGTGGAATAGGCATTGGCATCCGTTCTGCCGATCCGAGCATAAACGATAAGTGGGCAAGCACATACGGTGCAGCAAAGAGATGTAATATAAGTGTGGTTCGTCCCAATCTCAAGGAGCTTAAGCCTCAAGAAAAATCACTTGACAGTGGCATTGTTTCCATCAAGAACGTAAGAGCTATTTCAGAGGCTGTTATGATGTGCACGCGTCTTTATTCCTTTGAAGCTTTCATTTCAAAGATAAGAATAGTTGCCATCTTGCTTATGGGAATACTCAATTTCACGCTTGTAATGGTTTCAGGCATCAACACGGTGAGCATGTTGCTACTCACTCTTGCATCAGCACTTGGTGCGTCAGTAATGGTGCTTTTGTCTCATTTCTATATCAAACGCTAATGGAGAAAAAATGATTACTAAAAACAGTACGATTCTTAAGTCCGTTGAAAAGCCCGGCAGATACAGTGCGGGGGAATTCGGTCAGACTATTAAGGATAAAAAAGATATAAAGGCAAGATGGGCATTTTGTTTTCCTGATACATATGAGATAGGAATGTCCAATCTTGGTGTGAGAATACTTTACGGTGCGCTCAACAGTGAGCCTGACGTATGGTGTGAAAGAGCATACGCTCCGTGGACGGATATGCAGGAAAAGATGCGTGAGCATAATATTCCTCTTTCTGCACACGAAAGTGGAGATCCTCTTTCTGAATTTGATATCGTGGGCATCACTCTCCAGTATGAGATGTGCTATACCACAACTCTTAAGATGCTCGAGCTTGCAAACATTCCTCTTTATGCTAAGGATAGAGGAGAGGAGTTTCCCATCGTTATAGGTGGTGGACCCTGTGCTTACAATGCAGAGCCCGTGGCTGATTTCTTTGACTGCTTCTCTATAGGAGAGGGCGAAGAAAATCTTGTTGAATTTACAAGACTCTATATCGAGATGAAGGAAAACGGAACGTACAACAAGCACGATTTTCTTCATAGAGCAGCTGTCGAGATCGGTGGCATCTACGTTCCTTCACTTTATGACGTTACTTATAACGAAGACGGCACGATAAAGGCATATACTCCCATATATGACGACGTACCCAAGCGTGTTCTCAAGAGAATTATGACGGATATGGATAAGGCATATTTCCCCGATAAGGTGGTTATGCCCTATATCGAGACTGTTCACGATAGAATAATGCTTGAGGTTTATCGTGGATGTATTCGTGGTTGCCGTTTCTGTCAGGCGGGTATGGTTTACCGTCCTGTCAGAGAAAAGACTCCTGCCGTTCTTAACGAGCAGGCAAAATGCCTCTTTGAAGCGACGGGATATGATGAGATTTCTCTCTCATCTCTTTCCATCAGTGACTATTCAAGGCTCCCCGAGCTTACCGATAATTTGCTTGAGTGGACAAATGATAATATGGTCAGCCTTTCATTGCCATCACTCCGTGTGGATACCTTTACAAAGGAGCTTATGGATAAGATATCAACTGTTCGTACAGGCTCTCTTACCTTTGCTCCCGAGGCGGGAAGTCAAAGACTGCGTGACGTTATCAACAAAAACGTTTGCGAAAACGACCTTCTTCGCGCAGTAAACGTTGGCTTTGACGCGGGCAAGACCTCTTGCAAGCTCTACTTTATGATGGGCTTGCCAACCGAAACCTATGAGGATCTTGACGGCATTGCCGATCTTGCCAAGGCAGTAATTGAATCATATTATGCAAATCCCAACAGACAAAAGGGCAAGGCTCCTTCTGTAACAGTAAGTGTTTCTTGTTTTATTCCCAAGCCGTTCACACCATTCCAGTGGGAGGCACAGGACTCAATGGAAACCTTTGTTGAAAAGCAAAAATATCTTGAAAGCAAGATTACTGACAGAAAGATAAGATACGTGCATCACGATGCCCGTGTTTCACACGTTGAGGCTATTCTGGCTCGCGGTGACAGAAGACTTGCACCTGCATTGGCTCTTGCTTGTGAGAGAGGATTCTGCTTTGATGCGTGGGATGAATTCTTCCACTACGACGAGTGGATGAAGGTCTTTGAGGATTGTGGCATCGACTACAACTTCTACTCTAACAGAGTATGGGGTGAGGACGAGGTTCTTCCTTGGGACGTTATCGACTGTGGAGTTACAAAGGAATTCTTAAAGCGCGAGAGGAAGAACGCGTATTCTGAAAAAACAACACCCTCATGCCGTGAAAAATGCTCCGGCTGTGGTGTAAATAAGCTTGGAGGTGAGCGTACGTGGTGTCCAAAAAAGGAACAAGACTAAAACCCTATTCAAAGGAAGACTACCCCATGCTCCCAGAGCCTAAATATATCCGATTCAAGTTCAGAAAGGTAGGGAATTTGCAATTTATTTCCCACCTTGATCTTCAAAAGGCGATGGCAAAGGTGTTTATCAGAGCCAAAGCTCCTCTTTGGTATTCAAAGGGCTTCAACCCACATCCTAAGCTCATTTTTGCCCTTCCTTTGTCCGTTGGTGCACAGGGTGTGTGCGAATACCTCGACGTAAGAGTCGAGCGCTCCATCCCCCCTCTTGAGCTTATGGAGCATATCAATGCCGAGCTTACCGAGGAGCTTCGTTTTCTTGATGCTTATTATCCCGAAACTGCGCTTGAGGATATCTACTGGGCAGAATACGATTTTTTCATCAATACAGAGGGTGCAAATCAAGGTCTTGCAGATGAAATCAAAAAGCTTTTGACAGGAGAGCAGGTTATCATCCTTAAAAAAGCAAAGGATAAATATAAGCATATTTTCTTCAAGGAGATCGATATCGCACCCTATATTCGCGACGTTAGTGTTTCTCTTGAGGATGGAATTATCAAAATCAATGCTAAATTGTCTGCATCCATCAACCAGACTCATCCTCACATCAATCCCGAAAATATCGTGACAATGCTTAAGGACAAGCTTGGAATACTCTCCGGTGACGTGACTAAAGAGCAGTACGATATTATGAGAACAAGAATCTATTTTGAAGACGGTATGACCGACTTCAGATAAAGAGGATTATACGCAAATAAAAATTTTGTGTCTGTTATAAAACAATATCTTGGACATTCAGTATCCATTGCTTCGTTCATTTCAGGCATACCATTAATATTATTTAGTATTTCATTGACGTGAATTCAGTTAAATATTTGAGGTACTTATGAGATCAATTGACAATAGCGTATATATAGCCGAGGGAGCCAGAGTTGTTGGAAATGTTGAAATAGGAAAAAACAGCAGCGTTTGGTTCAATGCAGTTATCAGAGCCGATTTCCAAAGTGCGAAGATCGGAGAAAATTCCAACGTTCAGGATAACGCGGTTATACACACGAGCAAGGATTTTGGAGTTTGCATAGGAAATAGCGTTACTATCGGACATGGTGCGATAGTGCATGGATGCACTGTTGAAAGCAACGTGCTTATTGGTATGGGTGCGATCGTGCTTGATGGTGTTGTAATAGAGGAAAATTGCATTATTGGTGCAGGCTCTTTGGTTACACAAGGCAAGGTGATTCCTGCAGGAAGTCTTGTTTTTGGAAATCCCGCCAAGGTGGTCAGACAGCTTACTGATGACGAAATTCGTTCTATCAAAGAAAATGCAATTTCTTATGCAGAAGAAGCAAAAAGCTATAAATAAAAAATAAAAGCACCTCAAACGAGGTGCTTTCTTTTTATATGAGCTTTGTTTTATCAAGGCTTTCCTTTTTCTTCATCTCTTTTGAGAAGATGATGAGTATCACTATAGACATCAAAGAGCACGCTATCATTGTAAGAGGAGCATTGAGCCAAAGTCCCAAAAGCTCGAGGTTATAGAGTGCGATTATGAAGATTATTGGGAAGATGAATGCAGCTCCAACCGATATGAGCGTTGCATAGAGTGACTTTTCTACTGCTGTCATATAGCTTTGAGTTGCAAACGAGAACCAGAATATGAGCTTTGAAAAAGCAAATATTTTAAGTGCCTTTGAGGCTTCGATTGCAAACTCGGGTGTTGCATCGGGTGCAAAAAGTAAAACGAGTGCATCGGGAATCAGCCACATCATAGCAAAGGAAACGATCGACACAACGGCACTTGCGCTAAAGGTGCATTTGGTGAGCTTTTTAACTCTGTCAAAACGCTTAGCACCCCAGTTGTATCCGATTGCAGGCTGAAGGGAATCGCAAATACCATAAATCATAGGTTGGATGATCTCACCAACGTACATTTGTATTCCATACATTGATACTGCTGCGTCCCCACCAAAATTGATCAGAGCCTTTGTCATAGCAATGGACGTGATTCTGCCCGAAACGTTGTTTAAAAAGATGGGCATGCCACATTTTATTATTTGCTTTGTAGTTTTAAAGGAAAATTTAGGTCTTGTGAGCTTGAGCTGGAGCTTTCCCCGTGCGAAAAGTGAAAACGCTATAAGTGCGCAGGCACTAAAGCAGATGCAAGGAGCTAAAGCTGCGCTCCAAATGTCAAGCTTTAATACGAATAAGAAAAAGAATTCAAGAAGGGCAGTTGAGCCACTTGCTAAAATATTGAGCCACATGCTAAGCTTTACCTTGCCGGATATCTTCAAATAGTTGTCAAAGGCAAAGGCTGCAGGGGTGAGTGGTGAGAAAAATGCATATACGCGAATGTATTCCACTCCAAGCCTTTGTGCTTCGGGGCTTGCATCGAGAAATGCGAGAATGTAGGGCGCTCCAAAATAGAGAATAACACCCATAAAAGCACCTGCACCAGCTATCATGAAGAGTGCGCAGGTAAAGATATTGTTTGCTTCCTTTTCGTCCTGTCTGCCAAGCGCGATGGATATCGGCACGGCACTGCCAACGGCAACGAGGTCGGAAAGAGAAAAGTTTATTATTACGAATGGGAAGGCTAAATTGATTGCGGCAAAGGCAGTTTCACCAAGCTGATTTCCGATAAATATGCCGTCAAAAAGTCCGTAAATTGCGGACGCAAGCATACTTATCGCACCTGGAATTGCGGCAATAAAAAAGAGCTTCCACACACTTGTTTTCAGAAAAAATTCCTTGTGTTGCATAATGTCCTCTTTTGAATTGATACCCATATATTATATACGAATACAATTCAAAAGTCAATGGAATTAATCAAAAACGCTCTCTATCACTCTTGATGAGCAGTCGGGGGAATACCTCCAACGGTCAATGTGGGTGCAATCCCTTGAATTGATGAAATATTTAAGTGGAGTAGGGTTTATAGCATCGCCGTTTACGTCGATTAAGACAAGCTTTATCTTCATTTTTTCGGGGAGTATGCTCTTTATGTAAACTGAAACGCCGTCACCGGCTTTCAAGCTTTTAAAGGCATGTTGAATTCCGTTTGCCTCGGCAAGACCTGCAAGATTTGGTGCAAGCTCAACGAAAACACCATAGCTTTCGATGCTTCTTACGATGCCTGAAACCGTCTGACCTACTGAGAAAAAGGCAACGTTTTGTTCCCATGTACCAAGAAGCTCTTTAAGTGAAACGTATAATCTTCCTGTGCTTTGATCATTGGATTTCACCACAACGGAAAGTCTTTGACCCGTCCTTAATCTGTCCGAAGGATGGCTTATTCTTGACACGGAAATACAATCTATGGATAGTAAGGACGATATGCCACACCCCACGTCCATGAAAGCTCCAAAGGTGTCAAGATGTGTGATGCTGGCATAAATTACGTCTCCCGGACGCAGGGAAGAGAGATAGTAATTTTTGCATTCTATCTGGGCATCGCGCCTTGAAAGAATAGCTCTGTAGGTGTCGTTGTATTGCTCTATTGCCCTTACCTTAAAGCATACGGGCTTGCCAACGCGAGTGATGATTGCGATATCCTTAATGTCCTCGTTTTCGTTTGTCAAAAGGCATTCCGAACGGGGAATTATTGCTCTTGTTCCGTACAGATCAAGATGCAGGTTAAAATCCTCGTCGCATTTGATGGCTATGGCTTCAAGTATCTTATCCTCACGCAAGGCTCTTTCAAGTCCTGAAAGGGTTGATATATAGGATAGATTCTCCTTTGTCCCGATAAGCTCCCCCTCGGGCAGATAATAGTTGTAATTCATTATTTTTCCTCTCTTTTTCATAATTTATATAAAAATATTAGTTTGTGTGAAAAAATATTCGAAAAATTTTTAAAATCGCAAGTGAGGAAAAACGAGCAAATGATATGAAAAAACGAGAAAAAAAGAGATTGCATATTGATAAATTGAAATGACGAAAAAAAGTTTCAAAAACCTATTGACAAAGGGGAATATATTTGTTATAATGTGCAAGGTTAAAAAACTTACTATATTTATTGGAGGATTAATCAATGTCTACTTATTTTGCTAATGCAAATACCATTGAAAGAAAATGGTATGTTATAGACGCTGCTAATAAGCCCCCCGGTAGAACTGCAGTTGCTGCTGCAAACATTCTTCGTGGCAAGCACCGTCCTGAATTCACACCTCACGCTGACTGTGGTGAATTCGTAATCATCATCAATGCTGACAAGGCTATTCTTACAGGTAGAAAGCTTGAGCAGAAATACTACTACCACCACTCCGGTTACATCGGTGGTATGAAGGCAGTTCAGTACAAGACTCTTATGGCAACAAAGCCCGAGCTTGCAATGACACTCGCAGTTAAGGGTATGCTTCCTCACAACACACTTGGTGCAAAGGCAGCTACACGTCTTAAGGTTTACGCTGGTGAAAACCACAAGCACGAGGCTCAGAAGCCCGTTGCTGTTGAAGTTTAATGAAAGGTAGGACGAAGAATATGTATACAAGCTCAAAGCCCTATTTTTACGGTACAGGTAGAAGAAAGAAATCCGTTGCTCGTGTAAGAATCGTTCCCGGTACAGGCGTTATCACAATCAACGGCAAGGATATCGACACATATTTCGGTCTTGAAACACTCAAGCTCATCGTTAACCAGCCCTTCGGCGCTACAGGTAACGAAGGTAAGTGGGACATCATCGCTCTTGTAAACGGTGGTGGTATCTCCGGTCAGGCAGGTGCGATCCGTCACGGTCTTGCACGTGCACTCGTTGCAGCTGACGAGGCTAACAAGCCTGCTCTTAAGGCAGCTGGCTTCCTTACACGTGACCCTCGTATGAAGGAAAGAAAGAAGTACGGACTCAAGGGCGCTCGTCGTGCTCCTCAGTTCTCAAAGAGATAATTGGTTTACAAATATCTTATACAACACCAACTTTGCAGTTGGTGTTGTTTTTTGTTTTCTAGCCAATTATCTCTGTCGAACTGAGGCTAACCCGAAGCACAGCATTCGGGTTATGTCGCCCTAAAAACATCACACTGTGATGTTTTCTTGACGGGCTCACAGTTCACAAAGAGATAATTACAGCCTTACGGCGATTATTTCGATATACAAAAAGCTCTGCTATGCAGGGCTTTTTGTTTTGTATCTATATTTTGTCATTGTAGGGGTCGACGTCCTCGGCGACCCGAAAGAATGTAAGGTAAACGGGATGCCCGGGAGGTCGTCCCCTACAAGAAAACGTAACACAGCGGTTCAATTTGTAAAGAATTGAGCCGTCCTATTTACTTTTCGGGAAATATATGGTATAATTATATTGGTTGAGGTTTTAATCGATAAACTTGAATTTGACAAGGAGGATATTTTTATGAAAAAGTTGTTAGCTTTATGTTTAACAGTAACTTTATGCTTATGCTGTTTTGCTTCTTGCAGTCTTTCGCCAAAAATTGAGCGTTTTATTCCCGATGAGAAAATATCAAGTGTTGAAATAGAAACTGTGAATTATGAAACGGGAGTAGAGGACATTACTGAAAAATACGTTTTGACAGACGAGCAAAGTGACGAAATAAAATCATTGATAAGTGAAATTACCTATGTAAAAAGGTATAATCTGTTAAAGGAAAAGTGGACTTACTTTAACGATATAAAATATATTTTCACCTTTGAAACGCAGAAAATAGTTTTAAGTGAAAACCACATTTATGCTTATGATAGTAATGGCACTTTAGTGGAACATGTAGAGTTCAATTCTTCAACATTTAACGATTATTTAGAGCAAATAAACGAAGTGTTGGATAACTGAAGATAGGAGTTGATTGACAAAATTCCAATTTGTCGAGCAGAACAGCGTTGAATGTTGGTGTGATTTTGGTGCAAATTTGGTGCAACACTTTATGCGACGATACTCACGATATTCACGATATCGCACGAAATCACACAATAAATGCACGATATCACACGATATTACACGATATTCACGATATCAAACGGCGTTGTTAAAACTCGAAGAGATAATTATTATTTCTTATATACAAAAGCTCTGCTATGCAGGGCTTTTTGTTTTGTATCTATATTTTGTCATTGTAGGGGTCGACGTCCTCGGCGACCCGAAAAAATAGCATGCAAAACGGAACGCCCGGGAGGTCGTCCCCTACAAATAAGGGCGGTTCAATTTGTAAAAAATTTCTGCTGTCCTATTTACATTTGCATATATTTGTGATAAAATAAAAATATAAGATGGTTTTATTTGAGCAATTAAAATTATTGGATTTACATCAAAATTTGCAAATCGAGGAGGGGCTAGATGAAAAAGTTATTAGTTTGTGTGCTTTTATTATTTGCTTTATGCTTTGCAGGATGTGATACATATATGACCTCATTGCCACACAAAATGCCCGAAGATTTTTCTTTCTCGTTAACCTTCGATTTTGACGGCTATTATGATTCGAAATCAGGAGTGTTGAAAAACGGTTATAATTACGATTTGGATAGTGAATGTGAAACCACTTTGATTTTTACCGAAGAAGAGCTACAAGAGATATATTCTATATTTTTGGAAGGTTCAATAGACAGATGGGAGGAAGAGTTAACGGTTAATAAATCGATCCCTCCTTCCTATGTAATAGAAATTACATTTACTGCAAACAGTCAGACGGAAAAAGTGAAGATATATGGGGCATCGCATATTGGATTAGATGAATGGAAAACAGGTGTCAGATTAGGAAAGGCATATTATAGAATAGTTGACGAATACATAAAGAATACCGAAGAGTATAAATCACTTCCTCCAAATCAAAATTGGTATGACTGATAATATATTAATCATTATATCCCAATTTATCGAGCTGAATTTGGTATAAATTTATTAAAAAAGCTCTGCTATGGCAGGGCTTTTTGTTTTTGTATGTATTGTATTATATCGTAGGGGTCGACGTCCTCGGCGACCCGAAAAAATAGCATGCAAAACGGGACGCCCGGGAGGTCGTCCCCTACAAGAAAACGTAACACAGCGGTTCAATTTGTAAAAACTCTGCCGTCCTATTTACTTTTGCCGTTTTTATGGTATAATCTAACTAATCGATAAACTTGAATTTGACGAGGTGACATATATGAATGAAGAATGCTTAATTTGCAAAGCACCGCTTGAATACCTCAATACCGATGAGAAAATGGAATGCGTGCTTTGCCACAAAAAACAGTATAGTAAAACAAGATGTGTCAATGGTCATTTCGTTTGCGATGAATGCCACACAAGCGGAATGGACAGCATCATTGCTATTTGTCTGAACAGCAAATCTGATGATCCAATTGAGATTTTAGAAGAAATGATGAGTATGCCGTCTTGCCATATGCACGGCCCCGAGCATCACACTATGGTCGGCTCGGCACTTCTAACCGCTTACAAAAACGCAGGCGGTGAAATTGATCTTGAGTCCGCACTTGGAGAAATGCAAAAAAGAGGAAAGCAAGTACCCGGAGGTGCTTGTGGATTTTGGGGAGCTTGCGGTGCAGGTATCAGCACGGGAATGTTTATCTCTATTGCCTTGAAAGCAACTCCTTTGGCTGGTGAAGCTTGGGGATTATCCAACCAAATGACAGCAAGAGCATTAGATGCGATAGGCAAAAATGGTGGCCCCCGTTGCTGTAAAAGAGATTCCTATCTGGCCATTATCGAAGCGGTCAAATTTACGAGCGAAAAATTGCATATCGGTATGAAGCTGAACTCTGTGGTCTGCTCTCGTTCACACTTGAACAATCAATGCAGACAGGAAAAATGCCATTTCCACAAAAACTATACAGGGTGATAAATTCCAATTTATCGAGCTGAATAGGCGTTGAACGCCCGTGTGATCTTGGTGCAAATTTGGTGCAAGTGGGTTGAAAAATCGATATTTTTATGATAGAAATCGTTCAAAGACGACCGCGAGGTCGTCTTTTTTATATTGTCTCTAAAAAGTGACAACTTTATCAAGGTGTTGCGAAAAAGCGACAACTTGGGCTTTACAAAGGGGAAATAAAGGTGTATAATGGTTACATAATAGATGATTAATCCGAAAAGGAGAAATTTATGAAAGAGCTTGATAAGGTGAAACTGAACGAAGCCTATGAGGGTATTCCCGAGGGCACAAAAGGAACTATCGTGTGCGAGTATACCGATTGTTTATTTGAGGTCGCGTTTTTTGACAATCAAAATAATACGATAGGTGTTGAAACAACACCAATTATGGTGCTTGATTTAGTGCAGGAGTAGGGAAACCACTAGCAAAAGTGATTTGATAGATGAGATCGAAATTTATGAAAAACGAAAAGAAACAAGAGATGAGTTTAATCGAACAGCGTATGAGGAAAACTGCACAGTTGGAGAGAGAGGGCAAATTGCCTACTCTTACAGAGTTTCTGGGGAGCCTTCCATTGAAGGACGAAAAACCGCAGAAGAAATCGAAAAACTTGGAATAAAAGCGGTAATATACAAACTAATAACAGAAAATCCCAAAATAAGCAAGAGGGAATTCTTGGAAAGAATGCAAATAAGTGAGGACTGATTTATGAGATTAAAAGGTGAGGAATATCAAAAAAGATTGAGGGCATACTCCAAATCCACATTAGAATTGATTTCGTGGGGATTGACAACGAACGAAGAAACTGTTATCAAAATGCACGATATAACCACTGACTCGGAACTCAACGAAGAAGAGGTAAGAGCTAAATTAATTGAATTATTAAATTCATTTGAAGGAGATAAAGATATATGAGATTAGAAGGTGAAGCATATAGCGAAAGATTGAGAAGCTTTTCAACATACACTCTGTATTTGATTAGTATGGCTGACTCTTCTGAAAAACAAATCGCAATGAAAGCAACTGATATTACCACCGACTCGGAATTAAGTGAAAAAGAGGTGCAATCCAAATTGATTGAGCTACTGAATTCCGTTATCAGTGAAAATAACACTTTATTTGAGAATAACATTTTTAATCATGAAAAATGGTTAGCTCCTACAATTACATCTGCTGACGTAATTGAAAATATTTTTGCCTCAATGAAGCTTGTGGGTAGAACGATTCAGGATGTGCGTATTTTCGGCTTGAGTTATTGGCACACAGAGGAAATGATTGAAGATAGCGCATATAATACATTGCCCGAAAACTTATCCGAAGAAGAAAGGCAGTGTCAATCTGATTTCAACAATATATCTGATGATCTTCAGCTTGTGAGACACGCAATCATAGATGAGCCATTTATGATTAAATTTACCGATGGTGACATTTTTGAAATAGATACTCCGCAGGAACCGGAATATAGTTTTTCAATGAACTGTATTCCGTGGGATATTAAGTCAGGGGATCAAAGAAACAATATTGACGCTTCAGTTTTGTTTGCGCCGTTTTTAGGAAAAAAGATTGTTGATATAGAGATTTCAAAAGAATACACCGATAAAGATCCGATGCTTCATTGTTATTATGATGAAGAAAGGACAAAGCGCGAAATCGTGACACGTATTGTGTTGTGGCTGGAAAATGATATTGGTATATGCATTAGTGGCTGGATTGATTTTTGTGTTGTGGCGTGCATTGATCGAAATAACGAGCTTGTACCCATTTCCTTTGGAGAATTAAAGAAAGCTTTTAAAAATTGATTTGTTATTTATGGGGGGAAGTATGAGCATGAAAACATTTGATAACGTTGACGATTTGATGAAAATAATACCTTATGGTGGTGGAGGAACTGATTTCAGGGTTGTATTTGAATATATAAGGCATGAAATGAGTGACCAGCTACCCGCGTGTATTGTAATATTTACTGATGGTATAGGGACTTATCCTCCGGAGGTGCAAGCAATGGGGATCCCCGTTTTGTGGATCATAAATAATATAAAAACGACTCCCCCTTGGGGAAGAGTGGTAAGGGTATTGCCACACAATACCAGAAAAAACTCCCTTGAAAAAGGGTTTGATTATTAATAGAAAAAACATAAAATTATTTGGAGGTTTAACATGGCATTGAGGTTGCAAAATTTGAATATGGATTTCTTTCGAGAAAGTGAAGAAGCTTTTGGTTCATTAATGGGATTGGTGGCAAGTGAAGGAAAAGCAATATATGGTTACTATGAATTGCCATATATAAACCACCATTTTGGTGCTGCTCAGCTCATAATGCGTACGGGTTATCGTGAGCAAACTGACGAAGTTAATGGCAAAGCATACCAAGGACTTGGCTTGGATACACACATTTCAGGCCACACAGTTTGGAAAGTTAGATTACACGAAATGAATATTAATAGAAAAGATGCTGATCTTCTTGAAAAGCGAGTGGTTGTTACTCGAATGAACGGAGAAGGAATGGCAGTTGTTAATCTTGTAAATGCCGATGTCTTACCGAGTTTTATGGAAGATGATGTTGTGAGAATGCAAGTTGCTGCATTTCCTCAAATTATTGAATATTACAAAGATGAAGAAGATTATGCAGAGCATCAACCATTAACCTCAAACGGTCAAAAGTGGCTAATAGGTGAAGGTACGGTTATGCCTACAGGACTTATGAGAAATCGCGACCCTAACTCTGAAGAGTTTGAAAAAGACGAAAATATTGATGATATCACCGCAATAAGAGGCACAGTTAAGCATTTATATCTTGGCAAAATTACATTCGAAGGTGAATCACATAATGCATTTATTTTATGTGTTATAGATACTGATTATGGAGAACTTGAGATTGTTCATACAGTAGATCAAGTAGATGAGGAACTTCGTTGCAATATGGAAGTGGGCTCAACCGTTGTTATGTATGGTACACTTTCTGCAGATGTTGCCATATATGAATACGAAAAAGGTATAGTGAAGAACGAAGCCAATAACCTTGCCGCAATGAGATATATGTTTGCTGGAAATGATGCTGATCGTATAAGATCAATTCTTTCTGAAGATGTTGTTTATTTATCACAAAGCGGTAATAAATATGTTGGCATAGATGCTGTTATAAATCAACTTAAGTATGTTAAAAGTGCAAATCCAGATAAGTATTTTGCTCATTTTGCGATAATTAAATCAATAGATGAGGGCGAGGAAGAATTGGAGTATTCGGTTGGCAAGAGATGCTTGATATTGGCATCAAAGGAAGAAACCAATTATGAATCAATTGCATTTTTAGATTTTGATGATGAGTGCAATGTATCTAAAATTGTTACAAGCACTAATCCAAGGTATCATTTTGCTATTCAACAACCCGTGTTTGAAGAAGAGGAATAAGTTTATGAAATTAACTGAAAAATACAACAGAATAAGACCTTTAAAGATATACGAAATTCTCAAGAGGGAGACCGATGAGGAGCACCCGATGGGGACGGAGGAGCTTCGTGCGAAGCTTCAGGAGAGTGGCATTGAGGCGCACAGAACGACGATTTATGACGATATCAAGCTTCTTAACGAGCACGGATATGAGATTATGTGCCGACGTGGCAGAAGCAACCTTTACTACGTTGAGGATCGTAGCTTTGATGCGCCCGAGTTACATATTTTGATGGACGCAGTGCAGGCGGCATCGTTCATCACCGAGAAAAAGAGTGCCGAGCTTATCCACAAAATTGCCGACCTTGCGGGCAGTCAAAAGGGACTTGTTTTGCAAAACAATATTGTAAAGTTCAATACGCAAAAAAACACCAACGAGAGCATTTATTACAGTGTGGACACCATAATCAATGCGATCAACGTTGGCAAAAAGATAATTTTCTATTATTTCGACTACGATATCAATCATAACAAGGTCTATAGAAGGGATCATCACCACTACGTTGTAAATCCTATTGGCACGGTCTTTGCCGACGGACACTATTACCTTGTAACATTTGACAGTCGCTATAGCAAGATTTCAAATTATCGTATCGACCGTATGGAAAAGGTCGAGATTGAGTGGACAAAGGATGTTGAGCTTCCACCCGAGGAGATGCATTTTGATATTGCACAGTACAAAAAACAGCTTTTTGGTATGTTTTCAGGCGAAGCAACCGCTGTGACAATTGATATTGACAAAACCCTCGTCGATGCCGTGTTTGACCTTTTTGGAGAGCAAACAAAAATTGTAACAAGCGGAGAAAATACCGTACGTTTCACCGTCAACGTTCAAGTTAGTGACCTCTTCTTCGGCTGGTTAGCGTCTTTTGGTGATAAGGTTAAATTGCTTGCGCCACAGGATACGGTTGCGAAATTTGGCGAGTATTTGGGCAGTATAACAAACAATTATAAATCATAAATTTGAGGTGATATTATGCAAAAAACATTAGATTTGGCAATTAAACATTATGAAAGGGGTGCTGGTGGTTATTTAGCTAATAACGGAGAAACCTATGATAATTATTTAAGTAATAAGTCCGATAATAATGAATGGAAAGCATTTAAAGAAGATATGAAAAATAACTATCCTAGTGCTTATGAGCAGTACGGAAAGGGTTCGGGCGGTGAAATGAAGGAAGGAAAGAACTATCCGCCCAAAATGGCTTCATATGGCTCTTCAAGCCGTATGATATTTAATTTGTGTAAGCATCTTTGTAAGTCGGGATTTCAATTTGAATATAAACTCCCAACGTACGTTGGTGGAACTGCAAATCTTGATGGATTTATGCAAAAGAACGATAGATACATCTTTGTTGAAGCAAAATGCAGAGAGCCATACGGTGAAAAATCTCATATGATTGACGATGAATATGAGGGCATTTTTGACTTTATAAATACGAGCAAATGCAATTTGGGAATGGATTATAGAAAAGAAGGTAAAAAAATAGAAACAACTTTCTATGTAGGAGATATTGAAATATGGAGCTATGATATAAAACAGATGATTTGCCATTTGCTTGGTATTGCAGTAAAATTCTTGAATAATCCCACGGACAAGAAAATCTCATTTTTATACCTTTGTTATAATCCTACTTTAATTGAAATAGGAAAGAAGAAAAAAAGAGATGTAATTGTTGATGTTTACGGTGATATGTGCAAAGAATGTCACATAATTAATCATAAGGAATTATTTAGAACAATTATGTTGTATTTGTATGAAGAGATAAAAGATAATAAGGCAACTCTTGATGACATTAATAGAATGGCTGACAATTTCGAATTCACTCTTTGTGACCAAAGCAATTTCCTTAGTCTTTTGAATTGAAGGAGTATATATGTCATTCAAAAGATGGTTCAAATGGTGGTTGCGGTCGTTTAGTGCAATTATGTTTCACCGTCAACGTTCAAGTTAGTGACCTCTTCTTCGGCTGGTGCGCCTCCTTCGGTGAGAAGGTTAAATTGCTTGCGCCACGCGATACAGTTGAGAATTTTAAGGAGTATTTAGGTAACATCAAAGAAAAAATATTGAGGTGATACTATGATTATTAGCAAACCGATTTTGAGCGTTGATCTGCTTGTATATACCGATAAATACGAAAAAGAGTGGCATGATTGTTTTTTGCAAAAGGTAGGGGAGTTTGCATTCCATACTACAGAAGGATATGCTCTTTTATTCATAACGGAGAACCACTTTATAACACTTGGATACGGGGGACTCAATATCTATGATTTGTCCTATGAATTCCCTGAAGATAAATATGAGCTTTGGGGCTTGGGAGATGATGAGTGGATATCTGAAGAGGAGACCATTTTCAAGGGGCAACGAGTGATTTCAATATCACAAGAAGAAAATCATAAGCTCATCAAATTTGATTCTTTTGAGATGAAATTGTATGAATACGATGAAAGAGAAGAATTCATAGATAGACAAGAATATTTCAAAAGAGGTTGGATTAATAAAATGGCAGTTGGTAACCATCTTTTGACGAGAAAATGTGAATGTGGTGGCAATGGTGAGCTTTTGGTGGACGAACGAAACGATTTTGCCGTTCGATGCCAAAATTGCCATAAATCAACGTGTTTTGATATGATTTTAATAGATCAGATAAACTCTTGGAATAATGGTGACACTCCGATCGTAATTGATGAATTGAATTAGAAAAGAGGTTTTTATATGTTTTTTGAAAGACTTCTCCGACGCTTGATTTTGCCTTTAAGAGCACGGCGTTTTCGCAAGTCAAATGAATATAAGTCCATAAAGGATGAGCTTGATAAGCTCATCCTCTCAAACCCTTCATATCAAATTTTCGACTATTATATGGATGAGGAATGCTATGAAGCGCACGACGTTATGTGCGATTCCATGCCCTCTTCGATGCTTTCTGATTTATTGAGTGATATGGACAAGCCCTTCGGTGAAACTCTTTTGGCTTACATAGATAAAAAGGGAATTACTGATGTTGAGGCATACAAGCGCTCCAACGTGAGTCGAAAGGTGTTTTCAAAGATAAAATGCAATAAATACTATCAGCCGTCCAAGGTCACGGCAGTGAGCTTTGCAATCGGCTTGCGCCTTGATATTGATGAAACCGAGCATCTGCTCCGCACGGCAGGCCTGTGCCTTTCCGATTCGAATACGTTTGATATCATTATTGAGTATTTTATTGTTACGGGCAACTATAAAAGCATCCATGACGTCAATGACGTGCTTTATCAGTACGATCAAGTGCTTTTGGGGTGTTGATAAATGTCCCCCGACGAGCGACCTTTTGTTGCTCACCATAGTGTAAGATATAGTCGTAAGGCAGTTGTGTCTTGCGACTATATTTTTATTTTGGAGGACGAAACAATGAAGAAAAACGAAAAGAAAATCAAGGCTTGTGGAGGAATAAAGATGCCCGCGCCCGAAAAGTGCCGAAACGGTATTACCGAGCTTGTATTTATTCTCGACAGGAGTGGCAGTATGTTGGGACTGGAGGATGATACAATCGGTGGGTTTAATTCAACCATTAACAGCCAAAGAGATAAGGGTGGAACAATATACGTTTCCACCGTGCTTTTTGACCATGAGAGCTACGTGCTCCACGATCGAGTTAGCATTGAGAGCATTGAGCCAATGACACACCGTAGCTATCAGGTTCGAGGAAGCACTGCCTTACTCGATGCCGTAGGAGATGCTGTTCATCATATCAAAAATGTGCACAAATACGCTCGCCCGGAGGACGTTCCTGAACACACAATTTTTGTAATCACTACCGATGGTATGGAGAACGCGAGCCAAAGATATACGCAGAAAGCAGTTAAAACCGAAATAAAACGCGCCCAAAAAGAGCGCGGATGGGAATTTATATTCCTCGGTGCTAATATTGATGTAGCTAAAACGGCAGAGGATATCGGAATACGAAAGGAGCGCGCCGCAAAATTTGATTGCAACGATAAGAGCGTGCGCTTCTCGTATAACGTTATAAATAAAGCAATCGACTACTATTGCGATGATGATATCTACGACCTGTCAACCTTGATGGAAGAGGAAAAAAAACAAATAATAGCATCTGTTTGAAGTATAACGTGTATAAAAAAATTATATTATCAACAAATAAAATTTACATTTTTGTTTAAAATGCACCAAAAAATATTATCATTTTCTACATTTCCTATTATTGACTTGCGACTATTTTATGATATAATTATTTTATAATATAAAATGTATTAAAATGGTAATAGTATGTTTTATAATGCAAACGTTATTTAGTAAAGGGAGATTGAGTAATGGGAACCTTTCTTCAGCTTTTCCTTCGTAGTCTTGAAACAGGCGGTATTTACGCCTTGGCTGCGCTTGGTATTATTATTATTTTCAGAACGAGCAACATAACTCACTTTGCGCAAGGTGCAATGGGTATGTTTAATACGTATGTTGCCGCAGTTATCGTTGACTTCTTGGATTTGCCTCTTTGGATAGCAGTTCCTGCAAGTATAGCAACGGCTGTTCTTCTTGGCTTCTTGGTTGACTTCTTTATTATTCGTAGAGCAAAGAACGTTGCTCCTATCGCCAAGCAGATCATCACGCTGGGCCTTATTATGATATTCGTTGGTGCTGCACCGCTTCTTTTCGGTGCTGACCCACTTAACTTGCCAAGATTCATTCCTAACGGCCATGCTACAATCCTCAATGCAAATATTTCATACAACGGTATTCTCAATATTTGCTTGGGCCTTGCAATTATGGGTGTTTTGTTCTATGTTCTTCAGAAGACAAAGCTCGGTATTGCTATTCGTACAACGTCTTCAAATGAAAAAGTTGCAAGACTTATGGGTGTACCCACTAAGAGCGTTACGTTGTTCTCCTGGGCACTTGCCGCTTGTCTTGGTTGCTTAGCAGGTGTTATGAATGCACCTCAGACAACTGTTACAACGTCCGTTATGGATTCCGTTCAGATCAATGCTTTGATTGCATGCGTTCTTGGTGGCTTCCAAACTTTCTACGGACCTATTATCGGTGCTTACATAATTGCAATTTGTTCAAATATGCTTATTTTCTACGTAGACTCTGTGTGGGGTATTCAGATCATGTACTTGCTTGTTTTGATCTTTATCATATTCCGTCCTCAGGGTATTATAGGCAAGAAGATCGTTAAGAAGGTTTAAGGAGGGCATTATGGAAGATAAGAAAAATTTATCCCCCACAAACCAATCCAATAGTACTCTTAATAAGGTTTACAAAAATCCGTACCTTCGTTATATTCTTTTTGGCTTGGTTCTTGCTTTAGTTGCACCACTTGCTGAATCAAAAATCATTCCCATTTCATACATTACTATGATGGGTAGCGTATTGATTTATACGGTAGTGGCTCTCGGTCTTAACCTTTTGCTTGGTTACTCAGGTCTTATTTCACTTGGTACAGCCGGCTTTATGGGACTTGGTGCTTACGTTGCAGGTTATCTTATCAAGGAGCTTCAGGTACCGTGGATTGTTGCTCTCCTCGTTGCAGTAGTTGGCGCAGCACTTATCGGAGTTGTAGTAGGATTTGTTTCTCTTAAGGTATCAGGTATCTATCTTGCAATCGTTACGCTTTGTGTATCTGAGATTTTGCGTAAAACCTATGAGGAGCTTGATGAATTCACAGGTGGCTTCTCCGGCTTTAACTTTGGTAAATATCCCAATATTTTTGGACTTCAGCTCGACCGTTCCGGCACGTACACACTCATAGTGATTGTGCTTGTGCTTATTATGATGCTTACACACAACCTTGTAAGAGGTCAGTTCGGTAGAGCAATGCACGCAATGCGTGGTAGTGAGGTTGCAGCTCAGGCTATGGGCATCAACCTTCTTAAGTATCGCCTTATTGTATTTGCTATAGCAACTGCTTATGCAGCATTGGCGGGTGTACTTTACATTGGATTTATTCGTTTCGCAACACCCGATAAATGGATAATGATGCTTTCCCTTAACATTCTTGCAATGATTGTTATTGGTGGATTCCGCTCAATTTACGGAACGTTCTTTGGGGTATTCCTCGTATACGCGGTTCCTGACGTCGTTATCAAGCCCTTGATTGGTGATATTGGTGGCTTGTCATATATCTTCACAGGCGTACTTATCATCTTGGTAATTCTTTTCTATCCTAACGGACTCAAGGCTGTTGGTGGCGATTTGATGAAGTTGATTAACAAATTGAGTAAAAAAGATGAATCTAAAGAGGGAGGTAAAGAATAATGGCTAAAATTCCTCCCATAGTTGGAAAACTTGAAGAAAAGCAGGTGCTTAAATTAACAGACCTTTCAATTCATTTTGGTGGTCTTAAAGCAGTTGAAGCACTTTCTTTCCATGTAAATGAAAATGAAATCTTTGGTCTTATCGGACCTAACGGTGCAGGCAAAACCACAGCATTTAACTGTATCACACAGTTCTATCGTCCCAACCGTGGTGAAGTTCTTTTCCGCACAAAGACTGGCGAGGTTGTAAACCTCGTTGGAAGAAACGTTCACGACATCATCAAGCTCGGCCTTGTAAGAACCTTCCAAAACGTTGAATGTATCAAGGAAATTTCCTTGCTTGATAACGTTCTTATAGGTGCTCACATTGACTTTAAGGCAACTCTTGTTGAACAGGCTCTCAGACTTCCTCGTGCACGTAAAGAAGAAAAGGAAATTCGTGAAAAGGCAATCAAAGCGCTTGAGTTTATGGGAATTGATCATCTTAAAGATGAACTCGCAGGCGGTCAGCCCTACGGTGTTCTTAAAAAGGTTGAGATGGCACGTACACTTATGTGTGAGCCCAAGCTCATCATTCTTGACGAGCCCGCAGCTGGTCTTAATGACGTAGAAACTGTACAGCTTGCTGAAACAATTCAGAAAATCAGAGACGTGTATAATTGCACGATCCTTCTCGTTGAACACGATATGCGTTTGGTTATGAAGATTTGTGATAGAATTTGTGCAATTTCCTTCGGTCAATTCTTGGCATGCGGAACACCTGCAGAAATTCAGAGCAATACAGCCGTTCAAGAAGCATATCTTGGTGAAAGCGAAGAATAAGGAGGGCGTAATATGGAAAAAAAGATCGCCCTGTCAATCAAAGGGCTTAAGGTTAGATACGGAGCTATCGAGGCAGTAAAGGGAATTGACCTTGAAGTTCCCGAAGGAAGCGTAGTTGCTCTTCTTGGTGCCAACGGCGCAGGCAAAACATCCACGCTTCAAACAATTTCAGGTCTTAACCATGCTGCAGAGGGTACAATTACTTACTACGGCAAGGATATTACAAATATGGATGCTGAGAAGATTGCGGCACTTGGTATGTCACAATCTCCTGAAGGACGTCAGATTTTTGGTGACCTTACGGTTGAAGAAAATCTTTGGGCAGGTTCTTTCACCTTGAAGGACAAAAAGAAGATCAAGGAGTGCTACGAGCGCTGCTATAGATATTTCCCAAGACTTGAAGAAAGAAAGAAACAGATGGCTAGCACACTTTCAGGTGGTGAACTTCAGATGCTTGCAATTGCTCGTGCGCTGATGTCAGCTCCCAAGGTATTGTTGCTTGACGAGCCCTCGCTTGGTCTTGCACCCCTTGTAGTAAGAGATATTTTCAAAATTATCGAAGAGATTCGTAAAGAGGGAACAACAGTGCTTATCGTTGAGCAGAATGCTAAGCAGACGATGAAGATTGCCGACTATGCATACGTGCTTGAGGTCGGTGAAATCAGCATGGAAGGTCCTGCAGACGAACTCATTCACAATCCTAAGCTTATTGAAGCTTATCTTGGTGGTTAATTCACTAAAAAACTATAGGTATTAACGAGCAATGCTCTTAATATAAAATAAAATTATATTTTTTCAGGAGGAAACTATGAAAAAGAAAGTCGCAATTATCGTTGCTGTTGTGCTTGTTGTAGCTCTCGTTGTAACACTTGCACTCACTGCTTCTCCCAATTCCAATGGAGGTCAAAGCGCACAGGGCGTTTACGAAGATAAAATCGTAATCGCGAACTCCGCAACAACATCCGGCACATACGGTGCTATCGGTCTTCCTTTCCTTGCAGGTATCAGAGGTTATCTTGATATGATTAATGCAGGCGGCGGTATCGACGGCCGTACAATCGAGTTCATTAACCAGGATGACGAATTCAACGCTGAAAAGGGTATTGCTGCTCTTGAAAAGTTCGTAGAACAGGACGAAGTTTTCGCAATCGTTGGTCACTTTGGTACACCCGTAGTTGGTGCTACACTTGATATGCTTAAGGAATATGGTATTCCCTCAGTTTACTTTGCAACTGGTATCGGTCAGTTGTTCAGCGAAAAGGCTACAACTAACGAAGAAGGCTACAACATTTTCCCCATTCAGCCCCTTTATATCACTGAAGGTCAGGTAATGGTAGCTCGTGCATACGGTACATTCGGCGCAAAGAAGATCGGTATGATCTACACAAACGACGATGCTGGTAAGAACATGCTTGAAGGTGCACAGGCAATGGCTGCACAGCTCAATGTTGAACTCGTAGTTGAACAGGTTACTGCAGGTGCTGCTGACGTTTCTGCTGCAGTTACAAAGATTATGCAGGCAAACGTAGACTTCGTTATCTCCGGTGCTATCCAGGCTACAACACCTACAATCGTTAAGGAACTTGCTTCTCAGGGCAATACAAAGGACGTTATCACAACATACGTTTGTGCTTCCGTTGCTGTTGCTGACGCAGTTAAGGATTCCATCGCAGGTAAATTCGACCTTTACTCTTCCAGCTGGAAGTCCAGAACAGGCGAATACGCTGCTGACTTTGAATTGTTCAAGACATGGGTTGATCCTACATACGTTGACAATACTGACGCTGAATCCGGTTGGGTTGCAGCTCACGTATTCTGCGAAGGTTTGAAGCGCCTTATCGGTGAAGAAGTTACTTGGGAATCCTACATGAAGGCACTTGAAGAAGCTCCTATCGACATTCCTTTCGGTGGTGAAATCAGCTTCGCTGACGGCGCACGTAAGGGTGTTTCCGACATGCTTCTTTCTAAGGTTAACCCCGCAGTTGACGGTGGTTGGGAAGTAGTTTATCCCATGGATTCTATGGAAAACATCATTGCTGGTAAGAAATAATTCAACTTATTGACTATCATAGCTTAAATAGCTTGAGGCACACCCTTTTGGGTGTGCCTCTTTCTTTGTTTCTGATTTTGTAGAAAATTAGAGTCATTGGAATTTTCCTGCTTCAAAAATTGTAAATGTGAATTACTGTAAATGGTAAAACAATTACGCAAAACCCATCAAGGTATAAATAAGATTTTCTGAAACGGTTTTCGTTTTTGCGAAAGCTTGAACTTGCGGCCTCTACCACCCTAAAGGGCTAATCTTTACCACTTACTGAGTAATCTACCCATATATTTTCAAATATATTTACTATCGTAGACCATGAGCTACTAAAATTTAGAGTGAACAAGTCCGTTTTTATTAGACTTGTTCACTCTTTTGTTTGTATGAAAATTAATTTGTTGTTATTTCATACACAAAAAGTCATCGACCACATTTTGCAGATGGTCGATGTCTAATTGTTTTTTATTACAAAGTTCCACAAGTTTTTGGAGTTTATCGCGCTCGTCGGTGATATCTGTCATTTCGCAAAGAACACTAATATTATCAAGTGTGCTAATAACAGCTATCCCGTAGTTTGTGCGAGTGTGCTCGCCATTGTAATAAGTGGTTTTTGTAAGTACGTATTTGTAGTTCATTTTTATCACCTCCTTTCTCCAAAAAAATTGGAGAGTGAGAAAAATACAAATAGTACTTATGTTCGAAAACACACTAATATATTACCCATTTATGACACAAATTTCTTCAAATATTAGCTCGTTTTACTGCTTTTTATTCGGTAAATATTGAATATATATGTCATTTATGGTATAATTTTGTCAAATAATCAATTTGAAAGGGAATACCAATGTTACAATTTCTATTAACACTATGCGATGAAAAATATCACAGTCGGATTGAATACATATATAATCGTTTTCACGATGATATGATGAGATTTGCGGTTAGCAAATTTAGAACTATGAACAGTCGTAATCCTATCCTTGATGCAGAGGATGCGGTTCAAAGAGCATATTTAAGAATAACAAAATATATACATAATCTTCAATTTCCAATGCACGATAACAAACTCAGATGTTATGTATTTTCGGTTGTTTTGCATGAAGTTATAAGAATAACTGAAGAAAATGAGAAAAATTTTGAATTTCGTGAAGAAATTTTCGTCGATGACGGGTATAATATTATAGAGGACATCGACATCAAACTAATGTATGAAGACGTTGTTAAGGCGATTGAAAACCTTGACCCGGTGTATAGTATTACTTTACTTCTAAAATATGAGAGGGGACTTTCACCTAAAGAGATAGCCGAAATGATGGAAATACCCGAAAAGACAGTTTATACTCGACTTTCAAGAGGCAAAAAGATGTTGAGAGATGCTTTGAAAGGAGAATGATATGGACAAGACTACTAACCAAGAGTTATTCAAGCAGGCATTGGTTGAGGGTGTAAATAGACGTCTTGACCGCGAGATCGCTGCCTACGATGAAGATATTACTTACTCGCGCAGGCATATTAAAAATATGGTGCGGATAGTTAATGGCAAAACTCCGAGAAAGCCCCTCAGCACTAAAATGATCGCAATTCTCGTTGCCGCCGCAATTCTTCTCCTTGCAGGTTGTGCTATTATTTACCGTGATCAGATTAGAGATTTTATTACAAATATTAAAGAATTTTTCGTTGAGATTAAGTTTGACGAGGGTGAAAATCACAGCCAAACAATAGACGAGATTTATGAGCTTACATATGTGCCCGAGGGATATAGTTTGGAAAAACAAGTAATCAATCGAATGAAAATTGAATATTTGTTTACTACTGTAGATGATGACTATATAAAGTTTATACAACGACCAATTGACGCCGTAGGTTTTTCTGTTGATATTGAGAATGGTGATTATAATCTTATTAATATAGACCAATATGAAATATATTACCGACAAATAAATACTGGCTACTACTATGTATGGAATGACGGTAAATATGCACTAAAGATTAACTCAACTGAATTACTATCGGAGCAATTATTGAAATTAATCATCGAAGGAATAGAGATTAAATAAAAATCAAATAAAAATTCTAAAACACCTTGATATATAAAATTCAAGTTGTTTTTTTGTAAATTTTTGAAGAATTTTGTCAAATAAATGGGTAGTATAATATAGAGTATATAAAAGATACTCCAATTTTTATATTTTAGAGGTGAAAGTTATGAAAAAA